>JBNMOZ010000169.1:0-9995 GCA_051276005.1 Bradymonadia bacterium
GCGCAGGCCGAGAACTTCCGCAAGATGCTCATCGCGATGAGCCGTGACCTGCGCGTCATCCTCGTCAAGCTCAGCGATCGCCTGCACAACATGCAGACGCTGGTGCACCTGCGCGAAGAAAAGCAACGCCGCATCGCGCGTGAGACCCTCGACATCTATGCCCCGCTGGCCAACCGCCTGGGCATCAACTCCATCAAGGTCAAGCTCGAAGACCTGTGCTTCAAGTACCTGCACCCTGGCGAGTACAAGCAGCTCGCCGACAGCATCCAGAAGACCCGCGCTGAGCGTGAGCAGTACATCGAGCGGGTCAAGGGCCAGCTGGCCACTGAGCTGACGTCGCATGGCGTCGACGCCGAGATCTTCGGCCGCCCCAAGCACCTGTGGTCGATCCGCCAGAAGATGCACTCCAGTGGCCGCGATCTCAACAACCTCTTCGACATCCTCGCGTTTCGGATCATCGTCGAGAAGGTGCCGCATTGCTACGAGGCGCTGGGCGTGGTGCATGCGCGCTGGAAGCCCGTGCCGGGGCGCTTCAAAGACTACGTCGCTCTGGCGAAGCCCAACGGCTATCGATCGCTGCATACGGCGGTCATCGGCCCCGAAGGCGAGCGCGTCGAGATCCAGATCCGCACCCGCGAGATGCACCGCACCGCCGAGCTGGGTGTCGCCGCGCATTGGTCTTACAAAGAAGGCCAATACGGGCTGGGCAGCCAGGGCAATGAAGACAAGTTCACCTGGCTGCGGCAGCTGCTCGAGTGGCAGCGCGACGTCAAAGACCCCACCGAGTTCATGCAGACCGTCAAGGTCGACCTGTTCGACGACGAGGTCTACGTCTTCACGCCCCAGGGCGACGTGCGCGTCTTCCCATCGGGCGCCACGCCCCTCGACTTCGCCTACCAGATCCACACGACCCTGGGCCATGAGTGCACCGGCGCCAAGGTCAACGGCACGATCGTCCCGTTGCGCTACGCCATGCGCAACGGTGACATCGTCGACATCTTGCGCACCACGGGCAGCAAGCCCAAGCCCGACTGGGTCAAGTTCGTCAAGACGGGTCGCGCCGCCACCAAGATTCGCCACTACCTGCGGCAAGAGGCGAACAACCGCGCCGAGCAGATCGGCGTCGAGGTGCTCGACAAGGAGCTCAAGCGCTACGGCGTCAGCCTCAACAAGCTGCGCCGCAGCGGCGGATTGGCCGCGGCGGCGGCCGAGCTGCGCCACAAGACCGAGCGCGAGCTGCTGCTGTCGCTGGGCTTCGGCAAGGCCCGCCCCGACGTGGTGTTGCCCTTCGTGCTGCCCCCCGAGCGCCTGGCATCGGGGCCCAAGCCCGACAAGGAAGACACGCCGTTTCAGAAGCTGATGAAGAAGGTCATCCCCCGCGCCAAGGGGGGCCTGATCGTCGACGGCATCGAGGGCATGGCGACGCACTTCCCCAAGTGCTGCTCCCCAGTCAACGGCGATCCGATCGTCGGCTACATTACCCAAGGCCGCGGCGTCGCGATTCACCGCACCGACTGCGGCAACGTGCTCGACTACGACCCCGCCCGCCGCGTCACTGTGCGCTGGGATGACGGCGCCAAGCAGCTGCGCCCCGTTCAGATTCGCGTCTACAGCGCCGATCAACCCGGCCTGCTGGCCAGCATGAGCCAGTCGTTTCACAACGCTGGCGTCAACATCACCGCCGTCAACTGCCGCACGACCGGCGACCGCCGCGCGGTGAACAACTTCGAAGTGCTGGTCCACGACCTCAGCCAGCTCAACCGCGTCATGCGCTTGATCGAGAAGATCGAGGGCATCCAGCGGGTCGAGCGCCTCGACGAGTAGCGATCGTTACGAGACTACTGCGGGAAGTAGAAGGTCATGTTGGGGGCCAACTCGAGGGCTTCGACGTCGACCGCGTTCGGCTCGCTGATGCCCCAGAACAGCTCCAGCGCGTTCTTCGCATAGATTCGGTCGAGCACCGCCTCGGGCAGGCCGATGCCGTCGATCGTCCAGTCGCCCTGAATCGGGGTCGGGTGGGCCATGTCCCTGTCGAGGGTCTCGAACCAGCGGAAGTGGTCGGCATAGAACAAGAACACGTCGGGCAGGCCCGGTCGGTTCTTGCCCACGGATCCCAGCATGATGCCGCGATGCAAGCCCAGGTCGGTGCCGAAGAGGATGCGTCGTTGGTGCTTGATGAAGAGCGCGCGCACCTTCGCCGGATCATGGCGTCCGATCTCGGGCAGGCGCGCAGCGACGTCGACATACAGGTTGGGGTGCGCGTCCAAGGCGCGCTCGACGTAGTCGACATCTTCAGAATTATTCGCGAAGTGCACCCCAATGAACGTCGTGCCACGATGCCGCGCCAAGACGCGATCCCGGGCGGCCAGCAGCGCGGCGCGGCGCGGATACTGCGCATCATGAAAAGACCAGTCGGGGTGCACGCCCAGCTCGGCCATGCGCTCATTTGATGGCCCAAGCGGCTCGAAGAACGCCTTGGGATCGCTTGTATGGATGAAGACGGGCAGCCTCAAACGCCCGGCCGCCTCCCAAATCGGCGCCAGCCGCGGGTCGTCAACGGCCAGCAGCGCGTCGGCCTTCTCGAAGTCGGGCACGCCCAGGCCCAGGCCTTTTGAGATCTTCAAGCAGCGCGCGCCCATGCGCGCCGCCTCCGCCAGCCAACTCACCTGCCGCGCCACGAAGTCAGGGTCGCCGATGGTCGACCAGCGCAGGTTCGCGCAGTTGAGAATGCGGCCGTCATGCGGCGCTGCCGCGGCGAGGCTGTCTTCGAGTTCGCCAGCCGCGCTGCCGCCGGAGAGGTTGATGAACCGCGTAATGCCGGTCGCCGCCAGCACATCAGCCGCGAGGGAGAAGCGTTTGGGCTCGGTGTGCACATGCACGTCAACGATGGGGCTGCGCGCAGAGCCCACCGACGCGCTCAAGAGCCCGGTCAAGAGCACGAAGAGCGGGCGAATCGGTCGAGAGAAGATCACCATGAACCGAGGGTGCCACGCCCGCTCCGCCGCGTCTGCCCCTCGCCGCTCTCAAAGTGCAATTGGACGTGTGCGCCGCGGCCCCGTAGTATCTGTTTGATGATCGTTGATTCTGGTTTGCTGTTTCGGTTTTGGGGTGTACGCGGCAGCGTGCCCACGCCTGGCCCCCGCACCGTGCGGTACGGCGGCAATACGCCTTGCATAGAAATCCGGGCGGGCGATACGCGCTTGATCTTTGACGGCGGCACCGGAATCCGCTGTCTGGGTCAGGAGATAATGCGGATCGGCAAGCCGATCGATGCGCACATCTTCCTGACGCATATGCATTGGGATCACATCCAGGGCATCCCCTTCTTCGCGCCGGCCTTCTGCCCCGGCAACCGCTTCGCGTTTTATGGCGAGCAGAAGGGCGACCAGACGATCCGCGAGGTCCTCGAGCAGCAGATGCACAACCCGAACTTCCCGGTGCCGCTGTCGATCATGCGCAGCGCGCTGGAGTTCCGAGTCGTGCAGGCCGGCCAGACCATCGAGATCGCGCCCAATTTGACGGTCTCGACGGCCGCGCTCAATCACCCCAACGGCTGCCTCGCGCTCAAGGTCGACTACAACGGCCGCTCGCTCGTGTACGCCACCGACACTGAGCATGCTGAGGGCGGCGGGCCCGATCCGGTCCTCACCGAGTTCGCCCGCGACGCCGAAGTGCTCATCCACGACGCGATGTACACCGTCGAAGAGTACGAGAACGGCAAGCGGGGCTGGGGCCACGCGACCTTCGAGGCGGCGATCGAAGTCGCCGAGGCCGCGAACGTCAAGCGGCTCTACTTCTTCCATCACGATCCCGATCACGACGACGCGTTCCTCGACGCCCGCCTGGCCCGAGCGCGCTCAGCGCTCGTCGGCCGCCCGCTGATCGTCGAGATGGCCCGCGAAGGCGAGACCGGCGCGATTTGATCGCGTCTCGTGCGTTTGCTGGCATCGGTTGGGTCCTTTTGAGGCTCGCCGCGCTGTTCAGCGTGGCCCACGCACACCCACTGCGCATCGACGGCATGGCCCTGAGCCCGCACTTCGAGTTGCCCGACGCGGGCATGACGTTCGAGTCGATGGTCGACGAGATCGCCAGCCTCGGCGCGTCACATATGTCGCTGGTGGTGCAATGGTCTCAGACCGATGTGACCGCGTCTGCGCTGGGGCCTGATGCCAAGGAGACTCTGCCCGACGCCCGATTGCGCGGCATGATTCGACGGGCCCGTGCGCACGGCGTCGACGTGATGTTGTTTCCGATCCTATGGGTCGAGCATCGCAAGGTCGGAGAGTGGCGCGGCACGCTGGCTCCGATCGACCCTGACGCCTGGTGGGCCAGCTACGCCACGTTCGTCTTGCATTACGCCCATATCGCGCAAGACGAAGGCGCCGCTATTTACAGCATCGGCAGCGAGCTGGCGTCGCTCGAGGTCGAAGAGCCTCGGTGGCGCGCGCTGATCGCTCAGGTGCGGGCGGTCTTCAAGGGGCAGCTCATCTACTCGGCGAACTGGGATCACTACGCCGAGGTCCCCTTCTGGGACGCCCTCGATCTGGTTGGGCTGACGGCCTATTACGAGTTGACGGCCGATCCCGACGCCAGCGTCGCCGAGTTGACGACCGCCTGGCGCAAGATCCGCGACGTGCTGCTCGACTGGCGCGCGTTGACGAGGACCAAAGCGCCCCTCGTCTTCACTGAGTTGGGCTATCCGAGCATCGACGGCACCGCGACGGCCCCCTGGGACTACACGCGCACCACCGCAGTTGATCTCGAAGAGCAACGCCGCTGCCTGGAAGCCTTCCGGCGTGCATGGGGGCATCGCGAAGAGCTGGCCGGCGTCTTCTTCTGGAACTGGTTTGGGCCCGGTGGCCCCCAAGACCGCTGGTACTCGCTGAAGGGCAAGCCCGCGCTCGAAGTGGTCAAGCGGTGGTATGCCCGACCCCGCGCCGGTGCTCTGGACGGCCCGCCGACCCGCCTGCCTCCGCTGCCCTGAGCTGCGCTGCGCTGCGGCATCCGACCCGCCTCACAACCGACTCAAGTTCTGACACTGTTTTTTTGGAGCCTCACAATCCCTGGGCTAGCATGCCGGTGATCAGAGGAGGACCGACATGCGGGACACGGAGCGCGGGCGCGAGCGCATCTGTATTCAATTGGAGCCACGGCAGATCACGACGCTCATCGTGGTCAGCCTGGTGACGTTGGGCGGGCTGTTTGCCGGGGGGTACTTCCTGGGACGACAGCACGCGCAGGAGACGGTCGCCATGGGTCCCGCGCTCTCGGGCCTTGCCGCCATCGACGCCGAAGGGCCCCGCAGCGCGTCGCCAGATTCGCGCGAAGCGCGCGCGACCGCCCTGGGCGACGTCGAGTTCATGTTCCCCAGCGCGTTGGGATCGCGGCCGGGCCGCAAGGTCAAGCGCCGCAGCCCCGTGCGTCTCGCTGAAGCCCATGTGGGCGTGCAGAGCGCCGCGCCGGTCTCGAAGCCGACCCGTAAGGTTGAGCGCCCCGAGCCCAAGCTCACGGTCGCCAAGCCCGCCAAGCGCGAGCGCGTCGCTGAAGCGCACCCGAAGCGTCCGGCCAAGACTGCGCCCAGGCGCCACGTCGCCCCGAGCTTGCCGCCGTCGTCGATGGCCCGCCTCGACAACGCGGCACGTCCCGCTGTCGCTGCCCGTCCCGCTGTCGCTGTACCCGCTCTGCCGATCGCGCCTGTGCCTGCGCAGCTGGCCGCAGACGAAGACGCCCCCGCGCGCCGACCGGCCCCGTCCAACCGCAACTCGCGGCGATACACGGTTCAGCTCAAGTCGGCCCATGTGCAGGATCGGGCCGAGACATTCGCCGCGATGATCCGCCGCAAGGGCTACGCGCCCCGTGTCGTCTTGGCGCAGATTCCCGGCAAGGGCACTTTGTATCGCGTGCGTGTCGGTGAGTTCGGTTCTCGCGCCGAGGCCCGTAAATTCCAGCGCATGTTCCGCAGCAAGACGGGCCACGCCGACGCCGGGTTCATCACCGAGTTGTAGGCTGTCGGTGCGCGGGCTGGCCCAGGCCGGCTGGCCCAGCCCGATAGATCATCTTGGGTGGATCTGACTTGCGTCACGGCGACTTAACGGTCGACCAGTTCGACCGCCGAGCGATTGAGTAGAGCCTGCGCTGGGCGCGTGCGCGCACCGACATCAGGCTCTCGCGCGCCCGCTCAGTTCTTGCCCCGACCGGAGGAGCGGCCGCCTCGGCCAGTCCTCTTGGCCTGACCCTTGTCGGCGGTGTCGTCGCTCCCAGCACCATCTGCCTTGGAGGACGCATCTGCCTTGGCGGACGTATCTGCCTTGGCGGACGTATCTGCCTTGGCGGACGCATCTGCCTTCTTGGCGGGCTCAACTGCCTTGGCGGGCTCAGCCTTCGCCACAGCCGCCCTGGGTTCGGTCTTCACTGCCGCCGCCACCGCCGCCGCCGGCTTGGCCGGCTTGGGCCAGGCCTTCACGGAAGCGGGGGGCTTGGCCTCGACCTTCTTGTCGGGGGCCGCCTTGACGCCACCCGCGGTGCGCACGGCGTCCGCGACGCTGCTCGCGGAGTCGTCGGCGGCACGCATCGCATCGGCCAGCGCCGCAAGCGCCGCGTCGTCGAAGGGTCCATCCTTCTTGATGCCCGTGGTCGCGGCGGCGCTGCCGAGGACCGCCCTCGCAGAGTAGTAGTCGTATCGCGATTGCAGAATCGCCAGGACCGCATCGGCCTTTACGCTCACGCTCACACTCCTGTTTGGAACTTCGCCTCACCCGACTCATCGGATGTCAGGGCCTCACTCTCGCACAGCACTACCAGGGCGGCAAGCGTCGGCCGCGCACTCACTCTTAGAGCCCCACGCCGCCGTCGACCCCGATGGTCTGTCCGGTCACGTAGGTCGCGTCGGGGCCCGCTAAGAAGCTGACCACGCCGGCCACATCGTCGACCGTACCAAAGCGGCGCATGGGGATGGACCGCTTGATCTCCTTGCCAGCCGCCTCGCGAACACGCGCGCTCATCTCGGTCTCAATCACGCCGGGCGCCACCGCGTTGACGGTGATCTTCTTGGATCCCATTTCGACGGCCATCGCGCGGGTGAACGCCTCCATGCCGCCCTTGCTCGCGGCGTAGTTGGCCTGACCCCGGTTGGGACGCTGGGCCGAGACGCTGCTGATGTTGATGATGCGCCCGTCGCGCTTCATCAGCATCGGCCGGGCGACCGCGCGGGCCAGATAGAACATGCCGTCGAGGTTGGTGCGCAGCACCGTGTGCCACTGCTCATCGCTCATCTGCAGGACCAGCGTGTCGTCGGTGGTGCCGGCGTTGTTGACCAGCACCGAGACGCCACCGAAGCGCTCGATGCAGGCGTCGACCGCCGCCTTGGCCTGCGCCGCGTCCGACACGTCGGTCTGCTGAATCTCGGCTTCGCCGCCCGCCTCAATGCAGGCGACGCGGGTGATCTCGGCGTCCTCCGCGCGGCTGCGATACAGCAGAATGAGCTTGGCCTGATAGTCGCGCGCGAGGCGAATGGCGATGGCGCGCCCGATGCCGCGGCTGGCACCACTGACGATCGCGATCATGCAGAGACCTCCAATGCGAGGAACGTGGTCTGACCGCCCAGGCCAGCGGCGTGCACGAGCACCCGCTGAATGGACATCTCACGCGGAGCGCCGCGGATCAGGTCGAGGTGGGCGAAGGCCGGATCCACCGCGCTATGGGCCGGCATGCCCGGGGCGCGACCCGTGCGCGCGGCTTGGATGGCGCAGGCCACCGAGATGGGGCCACTGGCTGCGATCGCGTGCCCGATATGGCCCTTCACGCTCGTGACCGGGGGGCACTTGTCGCCAAACAACAACGCGAAGCCCTGGGCCTCGGCGGCGTCGAAGACCACCGATGAGTTGCCGTGGCTGAAGATGAGGTCGACCCGATCCCAGCCGGCCCGATCGAGCGCAGCACGCCCGGATGCCGCGATGGTCGCCGGGTCGCAGCTCGGCAGCGCGTGTGCCGCGCAGGCGTTGCCGTAACCGGCGACGCGCGCGAGCACCTGAGCGCCCCGTTGGCGGGCGTGATGGGCGGTCTCCAAGGCGAAGAACGCCGCGCCCTCGCTGGGGGCGAAGCCATCGCGGCCCACGCTGAACGGCCGCATCGCGTCGGGCCCGGTCTGGCGCGTGAGCATGCGCAGCCGGCCAAAGCCGGTGAAGTGCGGCGGATCGATGGCGCAGTCGGCGCCGCCGGCGATGATGTAGTCGGCCTTGCCCTCGACCAGCGACCACGCCGCCTCACCGATGGCCTGCAGGCCGCCGACGCCGCTGTTGCAGTAGTTCTGGTTGGCGCCGCGGGCGTCATGCTCCGACGTGGCGAAGCCCAGCACGTTATTCGACAGCCCCTTGAGCAGCCACAGCGGGCTGATCATGCGCGTGCCGTCGACGGCGAACCGCGGCAGGTCGAACCGCTCGCCGTCGAAGCCTGCCTCGATGGCGGGCAGCAGATCGCGGGTCTCGCCGAACGCCGCGCCGGCGCCCACGAACAGACCGAAGCGCTCTGGATCCAGCGCCTCGCTCGGGTTCGCCTGGTCATGCGCCAACGACACCGCGGCCATGCCGAAGCGCACCGCGGGCGACATCAGCTTCAGGTTGCGACGGCTCTTGACGTAGTCGCGGGCGTTGAAGTCGGTGACCGGCGCGCCGACCTTGCAGGGGAACGCTTCGGTCTCGAAGCGCTCAATCAGCCGGATGCCGCTCTTGTTCGCGCAGATCGCGTCGAGCAGCGTCGCGGGGTCATGGCCGAGCGGGGCAATGACCCCGCTGCCGGTAATGACGATGTCGCCCCAGGAGGCTGCCATCTTAGTCTCCAAAATAGAGGCGGGTCAGTCTGCCCGGCCAATCACGAGGCAGGCGTTCTGCCCACCGAAACCAAAAGAATTACTCAGAATCGTTTGCGGCGTCGCCGGCCGTCCGGTCGACTCGACCAGATCGAGGTCGATGGCCGGATCGACCTCGGTCAAGTGCGCGTTGGGCGGCAGCGCGTCATGGGCGAAGGCGGCCAGACAGGCCAGCAACTCCACCGCGCCCGCGGCCGCGATCGTGTGACCGAACTGCGCCTTGCTGCTCGAGACCGGCGGGGCGCTCTCGCCGAAGACGCGGCGGATCGCCGCCGACTCGATGCCGTCGTTGAGCGTGGTGCCGGTGCCATGCGCGTTGATGTAGTCGATGCCCTCGGGTTCAACGCCCGCGTCTTTGAGCGCGGCGCGCATCGCCCGCTCAGCGCCCAGCCCGTCGGGATGCGGCGCGGTGACGTTATAGGCGTCGCAGCTGGTCGCGCCGCCCAAAACGTAGCCGTAGATGTGTCGACCGGCGGCGCGGGCGCGCTCGACGGGTTCGAGCACGAAGAACGCGCCCCCCTCACCCATCACGAAGCCGTCGCGATCGGGCGCGAAGGGTCGACCCGCGCGGTCGGGATCGGTCTCCAACGAGGTCGCGCCCAGCAGAATGAAGGGCAACATGCCGAAGGGGTGCACCATCGAGTCGGCGCCGCCCGCGAGCATCACGTCGGCCTCGCCGCGGCGAATGATATCGGCCGCGTGCAGCACCGCTGCCGTGCCCGCCGCGCAGGCCGAGAAGTGGCACGCCGTGGGTCCGGTGAGGCCCAAGTGGTCGACGAGCAAATCGATCGGGCGGTGCACCAGATGACGCCAGGGCGCCTGGGCGCGATCGGCCGGCTGTTCCGCGGGATGCTGCCCCGTGAGCGGCTGCCCCGTGAGAGGCTGCGCGGCGGCGAAGCCCACATAGTCGAAGGTCTTGGCGTCGCGCACATAGGGCAGGCTGTCTTGCTCCAGCTCGCGGACGCTCACGCTCGACAGGCCCGTCGCATAGATGAGCCCCGACCCCAACAGCCCCGCCCCGTCGGGCGTCGCGCCATGATCGGCGACCGCATCCAAGGCGGCGCCGACGGCGAATTGGGCCTTGCGATCGTCCAGGCCGGCCAAGGCGGCGGCCAGCGCAGGCGGCAACGCA
>JBNMOZ010000170.1:0-9978 GCA_051276005.1 Bradymonadia bacterium
CTCCCGACGCCTCCATACTTTCCAAGTGCATCGCAGGGCTTCTCTGGGCCGTGCCCGTCTCAGATCACCACCCAATCTTCATATGCATCAGCGGCTTTTCATCTTTCGCCAGCCGGGCACAGCGCGCCTCCACCAACTGCGAGTGATGGCCTTGCACCCATGAAGCCATAGTTCGACCCCGCCGTACGGCGGAGGCCGTGACTCGTCACCTCGCGGACGCCCGCCTCGCTGCATGCGGCCTTCAGAGATCGAGCTCCGAAGTCGACCTGTTCTGGAACATGATCACCGAGGCCGGGGTGCGTTTGGCGGCCCGGATCCACGTCCACCAGTGGCGGGTGTCGGGCATCTGTTCGTCGATCTCGGGCAGTCGATAGCCGGGCACGTACGGGTACTTGTGGTGCAGTTCGTGGGCGTCGAAGTTGAGGAGCACGCCGACCGCGATCCAACGGGGGAAACGCAGCGAGCGGGTGAAGACGACCTGATCGGCCGGCGGGTGGGGTTTGACGTCGCGGCCTTCGGCGAGCAACTGCGGCACGTGGTTGTGCTGCGAGAAGAGGATGGGATCGGTCAGCGACAGGCTGATAAGCGTCGACAGGCCGAAGACCTTGAGGCAGGTCCACGGGCCGAGCCACCAGACGACGACGGCGTAGACCGCGAGCTGGGCGATGACGCCGATGGTGATGCGCCGGCGGTGCAGCGGGCGGGTGATCATCGTGCGCAGGCGGGGCAGGTTCCAGAAGTTGCCGGTTCGATAGAGCACCGAGAACAGCGGGATCCAGCATCGCCAGCAGGTGTCGATGATCTTTCGCTCGTAACCCGCCAACGGTCGGGGCACGAGGCCCTGGGTGGTGGGGTCGAGGTCCTGCCAGCCGGTCCATCGATGGTGCAGACCGTGCACCGACTGCCACGCGAAGAACGGGATGAAGGTGAAGAGCCCGGCGATGTGGCCCCAGGCGCGGTTGAGCCCGCGCTGGCCGAAGAGGGTATTATGGCCGGCCTCGTGCAGCAGCACGAACCACTGAATGCCGGTCACGGCGAGCACAAGTTGGCCCAGCAGCCACAGGCCCCAATGCGCCGAGAGGCTGAGGGCGAGGCCGCTCGCGGTCAACGCCGAGAAGCCGAGCACGATGACCGTGGCGGTGCTGTTGCGCGCCCGCAAACCACGCACCGTCATCGGATCCGCTCCAGGGCTTCGACCATGGCCTCCACGGTGGGCGGGCCGGGGTTGTTCGCCAGCCGCACCGAGCGCGCGGCGTCCTCGGCCAGCCCCGTCAGATCATGCGCCGTCACGCCGAATACGCCCAACCGGGCGGGCAGGTCAGCGTCGGCCAACACCTTGGCAATCAAGTCATCGATCGGCGCGCCGAGGGCCGCCTCGGCGGCAGCGCAGGCCTCGGGTGCCAGCCGGCGCTGCATCGGCATCAGGCCCCGGGCCAAGAGAGCCACAGCCAGCCCGTGGGGCACGCCGAAGCGCCCGGTGAGCGTATAGCTCAGGGCGTGGGCTGCCGCGCTGCGGCTCACCGCCAGCCCAAGACCGGCGTGCGTCGCCGCGAGGCTCATGGCCGCCCGGTCGATGGGCTGCGGCGCGTTCACCGCCGACCGCAGATGCCGCCCGATGAGGGTCAACGCCCGGACCGAGTGGCGGCGCGCCCGATCGTCGGCCTGACGCCCAATCTGCGTCTCGACGGCGTGCACCAGGGCGTCGAGCCCCGTGATGGCGGTCAGCCCCGCCGGCATGCGCGCGCTGAGCTGCCAGTCGATGACGGCCACGTCGGCCACCGCCCGCGCATCGTCCACGCTGTACTTCGGACCGTCCGGTGGCCAGATGGAACCGAACGGGGTCACCTCGGCCCCCGTGCCGGCGGTGGTGGGCACCTGCACCAGCACCAGCCGACGACCGGCCTGCCGGGCGGCGAGCGCGGCTGCCTTGGCGAGATCCATGGCCGAGCCGCCCCCGATGCCGATGACCGTTCGGGCGTCCGTGGCCTCGATGAAGGCGGTGGCGGCCACCAGCTGGGTCGGCGTCGGGTTGGGGGTGAAGTCAGAGAACCGCGGCCCGGTGAACGACGCGCTCTCGGCCGCCCGCGCGCTGCCAATGACAAGCGTCGGCTCGGCCACGTCCCGCAGCATGTCGACCGCGCCTCGACCCATCACCAGCCGCGGGTGACCGTTGACGACAACGATCCCATCCACCAACGCAGCCGGTTCGGCGAGGTGACCTGGGACCGAGGTTGACAACATCAGACATCCGTGAAGAATTGAAACTACGCATACTCTGGAGGATCGACCCAGCAGGGGTCAATCGTGACGCCCATCGCATCGATGACCTGCGCCGCCCTGGTGACCGGGGCCTTCGTCCTGGCCGGTTTCGGCCAGACGCTCTTCCTGCGCAGCGCGCTCTCTGCCCGATTCTCAGCACCGCTCGATCGCGGCCTGACCCTGCGCGGTCGGCGCATCTTCGGCGACAACAAGACGCTGCGGGGCATTGTGGTGCTGGTGCCGGCGGTGACCCTGTGCTTCGCCGGCCTGGGCGCCCTCGCTGCCTCCGGTGTGTTCGGGCGCGGTCTGTGGCCGCTCGACACTGTTGGCTGGGTTCGCTTGGGGCTGGCGGCGGCCATGGGGTATGCCCTCGGAGAGCTGCCCAACTCGTTCGTCAAGCGCCAGCTCGACGTGCCGCCCGGTGAGGCGCCGCGCCACCCACTGGGGCGCCGGGTGGCCTTCATCGTCGATCAGCTCGACAGCATCATCGTGGCCCTGATCATCATCGCCGTGATGGTGCCCACCGACTGGATCTTCTGGGTCGCCTGCCTCGTGGCCGGCGCCATCCTGCACTGGCTGTTCAACGTGCTGCTTTACACCCTGGGCATCAAGACGAGGGCGGCGTGACACCTCTCGCCCGACGGGTGCGCGCTGCGCGCTATCACGCCAACTTCGTGCGGTGGCTGGTGCTGGCGCCGATGACCGCGTGGCCCCGGCACCCCGAACGCGACGACCTACACCGCTGGGTGCAGACCTGCGCTCGGCGCACGTTCGAGATCCTGGGAATCGAGTTCACCGTCGAGGGCCTCGAGCACGTCGCGGGCCTGAGCCAGGCCATCTATTGCAGCAACCACCGCTCGTGGCTCGACCAGCCGGCGATGATCGCCGCCGCACCGCACCTGCTTCACTTCATCGGCGCCGCCAAGTACTTCGACATGCCCGTACTCGGCCGAGTGCTGAAGACATACGGCTGCGTGCCTTGGCACCGCGGTCGTTCGGGGCAGTTGGTCGACCGGCTGGCAGAGGTGGTCGAGGGCGGAGGTTCGTTGGCGGTCTATCCCGAGGCGACCCGCGCGCGGGACAATCGGTGGTTGCCGTTTCGCAGCGGAGGCTACGTGCTGTCGGCCCGCACCGGTGTGCCCATCGTGCCGCTGTACATCTACGGCGCCTTCGACGCGCTGCCCCCGCAACGGCCGTTCTCCGAGGTGCAGCCCAGGCCGATGCGCGTGGTGTTCGACACCCCGTTCGTCGTGCCCCCCGGCTTCCTCGACGATCCCGACGTCGAGCCTTGGCGCGACCGGTTCCTCGCCGGCTGGACCGCCCATGCTTGAGTGGCTTCATTCGACGAGCGCCGGCCCGCTCGACGCGGCGCGGGTGGGCGGCAAGGCGGCCGGGCTCAGTCGCCTGGGCGCGCTGGCGCCGCCGGGGCTCGCGCTCGATCGGACGGTCTTCGACGGGCTGCTCGGCGATCGTCGGGCGCAGGTCGAGGCCCATATGGCGGCCGTCGATCTCAACGACCCCTGCTCGGCGTTGGTGGCCGCGGAGGCGATCGCGGCGTTGGTCGCCGACGTGGTGCTGCCGCTGGAGAGGGCCGAAGAGATCATCACGTCGGTCGCCGCGCTCGGCCCGGGGCCTTATATCGTGCGCAGCTCGGCCATCGGCGAGGATGGGCGCGCGGCGTCATTCGCTGGCCAACTGCATTCGTACCTGGACGTGCCCGCCGCCGAGCTGGCCGCCGCAGCCGTGCGCGTCTGGGCCTCGCGGTTCGCCGCCGGGGTCCTCGCCTACGAACAGTCGGGGCGTGGCCGGCTGTCGGGCGTCGCCGTGCTCGTGCAGCCGATGCTCACCGCCCGATTCGGCGGCGTCCTCTTCACCCGGTGCCCGCAGGATCGCGAACTGATGCGCATCGAAGCGGTCGCCGGTCACCCTGAGCCGCTGGTGCAGGGCATGGTCGATCCGTTGGTCTACCGGGTGCGGCGCGGCGATCTGCAGCTGGTCGAAGAGGCGGAGGACGGACCGCCGGTCGCCCAGCTGATGGACCTGGCGAAGACAGCGCAGCAGCTTGAGATCGAGCGGGGAGTGCCGCTGGACGTAGAGTGGATCATCGACGAGGGGGGCGCCTTGCGGCTGGTACAGGTGCGGCCAATCGCGGCTGCGCCGTCGCCCCCCCGACCTGCGGCGACGGCGGCCAAGCCGCTGGCCGGGGGCCCGGTGCAGGTGTTCTCCAACGCCAACATGAACGAGAACTACCCCGCGCCGATCTCGCCGCTGCTCTACAGCATCGCCCGCGAGAGCTACGCGGCGTATTTCGCCGCCCTCGGGCGGGCGTTTGGGGTCGACGCGGGTCGCATCGCCGCCGCCGCGCCGGCTCTGCGGCGCATCGTCGCGGTGCACCGTGGGCGGCTGTACTACACGCTCAGCGCCATCCACCAAGCCATCGGGCAGGCCCCGTTCGGCGCGCGGCTGGTGCGCTACTTCGACGCCTTTGTCGGCGCCCGCGGCGCGTCCGTCGCGCCGGGGCCGCCCACCCGGCTGACCGAGATCGCGGCCATGGCCGCCCGCACGTTGGGGACGCTGCGATCCCTCGACGACGACCTCATAGGGTTCGAGGGGGCCATCGAGGCCTACGCCGCTGCCGCGCCGGGGTGGTCCACCGCGCCGATGCACGTTCGGGTCGCGGCGGGCCTAGGCGGCTTCCGCACGATCCGTCTTGAGCGCTGGGCGCCGGCGGCGGTGGCCGATGCCGTGACCAGCATCGGTCACGGGCTGCTCGGTGACCTGCTGCAGGGCGTCGTCGAGCCCGTCGAGATCCTCCCGCTCTTCGAGGGGCTGGGCGATCTGGCCTCGCTGGGCCCCGTGGATGACCTGTGGGATCTCTCCCGGCGGGTGCGCGCGGGTCAGCCGTCGGCGGCGGCGAAGGCGGCCTACGTGGCCCGCTGGGGCTTTCGGTGCGGGTGCGAGTTGATGCTCCTCGAGCCCCGCCTGGCCGAACGCCCGGCGCTGCTCGACGCGCTGCTCGACCGCTACGTCGAGCTCGATGGCCCGAGCCCCACCACCCGTCGCGCCGTGGCCCTCCGCCGCCGGAAGGCGCAGACCATCGCGGTTCGCCGCCGCTTGCCCATCGTGCGTCGACCGCTGTTCGACGCCCTGCTCGACCTGACCCACGGGGCGATCCGCCGTCGGGAGCGTGCGCGGCTGGCCCAGGCCCGGCTGTACGGCGCCCTGCGGCAGGCGGTGCTGGCCATCGGCGACGGGCTGGTCGAGCACGGCTGGCTGCCCGATCGGGAGGCGGCGTTCTGGCTTGAGTTCGGCGAGCTGGAGCGCCTGGCCAGCGGGCTGGAGATGTTCCCCGACCTGGCCGCCGACACCGTCGCTGCCCGGCGCCAGGCCCGGGAGACGCAGGCCGACGTGGCGCCGCCCGCCCGCATCGAGTTGCCGTGGGGGACCTACTTCGCCGGCCATGAGGTCGAGGCCGACGCGCCGCACGGGCAAGCGCTCACCGGCGTGGCGTGCGCCGCCGGGCAGGTCACCGGCGCCGCCCGCTGCCTCTCCGAGCTCGGCGAGGCCAGCCGCCTGGGCCGGGGGGACATCCTGGTCACCGCGCGCACCGATCCTGGCTGGGCGCCCCTGTTCTTCGTGGCCGGCGGGCTGGTGCTCGAACGGGGTGGGCTGCTGAGCCATGGGGCCATCGTCGCCCGCGAGTTCGGCATCCCGGCCGTGCTGAACGTGCGCGACGCCATGACCCGCATCACCGACGGCGCCACCGTGACCGTCGACGGCACCGCCGGCACCGTGGAGGTGGTGGAGTGAAGCGCGTCGCGATCTGGCTGCGCACCCGGACCGAGCCGCTCTGGGGGCTGTCGGTGCTGGTCACCCTGGCCACGGCGCCGGCGAACTGGCCCGACGCGGCGCGGATATTCGTGGTGGCGCTATGGATCCTGCTGGCGTTGCGCCTGCGAGACGATGTCGCGTCCGCGCCCCGAGATCGACTCACCCACCCCGAGCGGATCACCTGTGACCCGGCCGCGTCCCGCCCGATGAACGCCATCGCGTTCTCAATGTTGGGCGGCGCGGCGCTCTGGCTGGCCATGACCGGCCAGGCCTGGGGCGTTGCGGGGCTGGTGGGCCTGGTCGCCGTCCTCGAGGCCATCTATGCGCTGCGCGGCCTCGAGCCCGGGCCCCTCGATCTGACCCTGATGATGGCCAAGTACCCCGGTCTGGCCTTGGTGCTGGCCACGGCCCCGCAGTGGACCCTCGCGGCGCTGCTCGGTTTGGGGGTGGTGCGCTTCGAGGTGGCCGACGACGCGGGGCTCGCCCCCCGTCGTTTGACCGCCGACGTGGCAGTGGCGGTCGAGGTGCTGCTGCTGGTCATCCTGCTGCCGGTGATTTGGGCGGCGGGCTTGGGGCTGACGGCGCTGCTGGTGCACCGCCACCCCGCCGCTGCGTCCCGGGCCATCCTGGTCGTCACCGGGGCCGAGATGCTTGCAATCACTCACGTCTGATCGCTGGAGGTCTGCGCTTGGCGCACCACATTACGTTCGAGCACGTGCGCTGTTATCAGTGCGGCGCCGACGATCCCACCCACCTGGTGCACGCCAACGAGGACCTAACCGGCAAGCCCGGCACCTTCACCTTCGTGACCTGCAACGGCTGCGGGCTCGCCTACCAGAACCCGCGGGTCGTGATGGACGAGATCGGCTTCTACTACGACTCTGAGTACATCGCGCACCGCAAGAAGACCGACTGGGGATTCCTGCAGCGGGCCTACGATTGGGCCATGGGCAAGTATGACCGCGACAAGTGCGACTTCGTGGCGAAGTACGTCGATCTGGGCCCCGACAGCCGGATCCTCGACGTGGGCTGCGCGGTGGGCAGCTTCTTGACGATGCTCAAGGAGCGCGTGGGCAGCCACATCGTTGGCGTCGACTTCAAGGACTGCTCATACTACCCCGGCTTCGACCAGATCGAGTTCCACCAGGGGCTGTTCTACGACCAGACGCTGCCGCCTGGGAGCTTCGATCTGATCACGATGTGGCACTTCCTCGAGCACGACTACGACCCCATGCGCTCGCTGCGCCTCAGCCGCGAACTGCTGGCGCCCGGCGGGCGTGTGATCATCGAGGTGCCACGGTTCGGCAGCCGTACCTGGCGATGGTTTCGCGAGCGTTGGCCCGGCCTGCAAGCGCCGCAACACACGGTGCTCTTCGACAAGGAGCACCTGCTGCACTTCTGCACCGAGGCCGGCTTTGAGGTGGTCGAGCAGCACGATTGGGGCGTGTTTCCGGCGTATTTCTATATGTTCACCGGGCTGCTCTTCAAAAGGCTGAAGGGCCGCGGCATCGACATGAACCGGTGGGTGCTGCCGTACTTTATCGGCCAGGTGCTCACGCTGCCGATTACGCTGTTCGAGAAGCGGCTCAACCTGGCGATGCAGACGGTGGTCCTGAAGCTGCCGGACGCCCAATGAGCGCCCCCAACCCCATCGACCAGCACGCCGCGCCCGGAGAGGCGGGCTACCTCAAGCGCCGCGGCTGGCTGACGGTCTCCGCGGTACTGGCTGGCATGACGATCGCCGCCCTGGCCGTGACGGTGGTTCAGGTGCTGACGCTCGGCCAGGCTCGGCGGTGGTGCCAGGACGTCATCGCCACCCGCTGCGCCCGCATGATCCTGTGGGGCATCGGCGTCAAGCTGGACGTGCGGGATGGCGGGTTGTTGCAGCGGCGCGCCCAGACGGTGTTCATCGGCAACCACACCTCGACCCTCGACTTCTTCGTGGTCACCGCCCTGGGCTTGCCCGGTACACGGGCGTTCTTAGCTCGCAAGAACTCCCTGTTCTTGCCTGTCGGCGTGCTCTCGCTGATGCTCGGCCACTTCTTCACGGTGCCCCAGACCCGCACCGAAGACCGACGGCGCATCTTCCGTCGGGCCGCCAAGCGCCTCAAAGCCAGCGGGGACTCTGTGTTCCTGACGCCCGAGGGGACGCGGCACCCGGATGGGATCGGGCCGTTCAACCGCGGGTCGTTTCACTTGGCGGTGGACCTGCAGGCGCCCATCCAGCCGCTGTTCGTCGACATCCCGCCGCGCATCAACCCGGGCAAGGGCCTCAAGACCCGACCCGGCACGGTGACGGTGCGGGCGTACCCGCTGATCGAGACGTCGGACTGGACCGTCGAGACCCTGCCCGAACACATCGCCGCGGTGCGGGCCTGTTATCTCGACTGGCCCGGCGGCTGGACCGAAGCCGCGCGGAGTCTGACATGAAGGCCTCCATCGCGTTGCGGGCGTTGCTGGCCGGCGAGCGGGCGGGCGTGCTGCTCGAGGCCCACGACACCGCCTCGGCCCTCGTGGCCGAGCGGGCGGGCGTGCAAGGCATCTGGGCCAGCTCCTTGACCCTCTCGTGCGCCAATGGTTACCGCGACGATTCGACCCTCGGCATGGCGGCCTCGCTCGACCGGCTCGAAGCGATGGCCGAGCGGGTGGACATTCCGATCGTGTTCGACGGCGACACGGGCTACGGCGACTTCGCCCACACCGAGCAGCTCGTGCGCCGACTCTGCGCCCGCGGCGTGGCTGGCCTGACCATCGAAGACAAGCGCATGCCCAAGCGCAACTCGTTCATTGGCAGCGAGGCGCAGCGGCTGGCGCCCATCGAGGAGTTCTGCGGCAAGATCGCCGCCGCCAAGGACGTGCAGCGCGACTCGGACTTCGTGGTGGTGGGCCGCACTGAGGCGTTGATCGTGGGCGCCGGGCTCGACGCGGCGTTGGAGCGGGCCGAGCGCTACGCCGAGGCCGGCGCCGACGCCATCCTGATGCACTGCAAGGATCCGGTCTTCGATCAGGTCGAGGCGTTCATGCGGATGTGGTCGGGCGTTGTGCCGGTGGTGATCGTGCCGACGACCTATGCCGATACGCCGGTCGAGCGCTTCGACGCGGCGGGCATCAAGCTGGTGGTCTGGGCCAACCACGCGCTGCGGGCGGCGGTGCACACGATGGGGCGGCTCGCGGCGCATGTGGCCCGCCATCGCACGGTCATCGGGGCGCCCGTGGCGATGGACCGGGTGTCCGACCTGTTCGCGCTGCAGGACGTCGCGGCGTTCACCCAGCGGGAGCGACGGTTCTCGGGCTACCGCGTGCCCACGCCACCGGGGCCCACCGCGGCCACCATCGCGCATCCGGTAGCGCCGGCGGCGACCGCCGCGCAGGTGCTTGACGCCCTCGACGCGGCGGGCGTGAGGGTGGTGTCGGGCGTGCCGTGCTCGGTGCTGGGCGGCCTGGTCACCCAAGCGACGGCCGCCGGGCGCTATGTGCCCGCCTCGGTCGAAGGCGAAGCGGTGGCCGTGTGCGCTGGGGCATGGCTGGCCGGCGGCTTCGGCGCGGCGTTGATGCAATCGTCGGGGCTGGGCAACGCGATCAACCCGGTGGCGTCACTGCTCCAGCCCTATCGCATCCCGGCGCTCCTCATCGTGAGCTGGCGGGGTGAGCCGGGGGTGGACGACGCGGAACATCAGCGACCGATGGGCCGGGCTACGCCGGCGCTGCTCGACGCGCTCGACATCCCGTGGGCGATCATCGAGTCGGGTGAGCGGGTGGCTGCGCAGATCGCGGGGCTATCCGACCGGGCGCGGCGCGAGGGGGGCCCGGTGGCGCTGCTGGTGCCAAAGCGCGCGGCGCTGAAGGCCGAGGCGCGCCCGCCGGAGCTCGCGCGTGCGCGATCTGTAG
>JBNMOZ010000171.1:0-9919 GCA_051276005.1 Bradymonadia bacterium
TCGGATCGTGTCGCGCAGGTCGAGGCGCTCGCGATGACCGCTTCGCCGGACGCCGAGTCGCCGCTGCTCAAGATGATCGGCTCGGGATACGCCGTGCGTCTCGCCTGCGCTCAAGGCCTCGCCCAGATCGGCGGCAAGGCCAGCCTTCGCGCCTTGCAGAGCATCGCCAGCGGCTTCTTCGTCGAGAAGTCGCTCAAGGAGACGGCGTTGCGATCCATCGCGCAGATCGAGGCACGAATTGGTGGCGGGGCCGGCGCGCTGTCGATGGCGACTGCCGACGGGCGGCTGTCGATCTCTGACGACTGATGGGTCGACCTGGGGCTTGGCGAACCGATGCTTGGCGGGCCGATGCTTGGCGGGCCGATGATGGATATGCTGTAGTGCCGCCGTTGAAGCGATGGGGAGTTCGTTCGGACGATGGTGAGCGCAACGGGTGACACAGCGAGCGGTGGTCAGGCGAGCAGCGCCAAAGCATCTGCGATTTGGGGCGACGTGATTTGCCGATTGGGTCTGCGGCCGAGCCTCGACGCGGGACACACGACCGTCTTCGAAGGGGAGCGCAACGGCGTCGCCATTCGGGTCGGCTGTGCTGCGGGCGTGGAGGAGACCGGCACCGCTGACGGTCTGCAGTATGACGTGTGCTTCTCGCGCCCCGCGCCGGACGTTCCGGGCGGCGCGCATCGTTTTCGCGCTGTGCCCCGCGCCGCGACCCCGGTCCTCAGCACGCTGACCACGGGCGACATCGGCTTCGACGCCCTGGTCACGCTCTTCGGTGATCCCGGCGCGTTGTGGCTGCTCGATGACGACGTGCGCGCCGCGATCGTCGACGCCGTGCACGCCGGCGCCTGGGTGACGGGCAGCCAGGCGGGCTTGCCGCATGGCGCCTTGAGCAGTTGCCGCAACCCCGCCGAGGTCCTGCGCCAAATCGATCGCGTCTGCGCGGCGTTGCTGCGGCTGACCCGGCCGCGCAGCATCGGCGAGCTGATCGCGGGCGCCAGCACCGACGCGGCGATGCCCGTGCGCAGAGCGCTGGCCGAGGCGGTCTCGGTGCGGTTGACCGATGACCGCGCCGAAGCCCAGATCAGCGCGGCCCGCAACATCGCGACGCATCTGCCCGATCAATCGGTCACTTGGTTGGGCGTGCTCACCCGTCAGACGCTCAGCAATGAAGCGGTGCTCGCAGTCATCGACGCCGTCAGCGCCTGCGTGGCGTCGGGCAGCGACACGCATCTCGACGATGAGCTGGTGGCGTGGCTCGACCGCCATCAAGCCATCGCGGTCCAACAGGCGGCCCAGCAGGCGCTCAGCGGCGTCGTGCGCCAGCTGATCGTCAGCATGCGCGGGCCCGAACGCGATGCGCGCATTCGTCGTTTGATCGCGCAGGCCAGCACGCGGGGCGCGCTCGTCGAGGCGATCTGTTCGGTGCTGGTCGAGGACCAGCTGCCCAACGCCAGCGATTGGCTGGGTCTGCTGCACACCGACGATCCGCACGCGCTGGTGGTCGTACTGCAAGCCTGGGGGCGGGTGCCGCCCAGCGCGCCGGGGCCCATCATTGCGTTCCTCGAACATGGCGAGCCCCAGGTGCGGATCGCGGCGGCCGAGACGCTGGCGGTGCACGTTTACGCGCACCTGACGGCCAATCGCTGGGGCGCGGCGCATGCGCTCGCGGCCTACGCGGCGCAGAGCCCGGAGTTTTGTCGCGCTGCGGCCCATGTCTGCGTGCGGGCCCGGCCGGCGCGCGCGGTCGATTGGCTGGCGGCGGTGCCCGTCGACGCGGCCGCCGATCCGGGGACGGCGCAGGCCCTGGCAGAGGCCTTTGAAGGGCTGGGCGACGCCCGCGCCGAGGCGCGCCTGCTTGAGTGGCTGGGCGCCGACGACCCGGCGCGCATCGCCGTAATCGAGGCCTTGGGCACGGTGGGCACGCGGGCCGCGATTCAGCCTTTGAGCGAGCTCGCGAAGGGCTTCTTGATCGCCGGCGCCGCGCGTCGAGCCGCCAAGGCAGCCATCGAATCCATCGAATCGAGAGCCGCGCTGACCGCGGCTGTCACCAATCAGCCCCTTGATGCATCAATGAGCGGACAATAGTGCAGGTACCCGTACGTAGTCCCGACCATGACGACACCCTCGATGACTTGTTCGCGTTGGAAGCCAAGCCGCTTACCCGCGCAATCATCGACGCCTACGCCGCCGCTTTGCGCGCCTTGGCCCAGCGCCTGGGCGATCCGGAAGGAGGCCCCGCGCTGCAGACGACGCTGACCCATTGGCTGCTTGACGGCATGTCTCTCAAGGCGCCCAGCGACACTTGGGGGTCGTGGCGCGAAGTGCGCTGGGACGCGGCGGTCGACATCATGGCCGACGCGGCCGCGGTGGCGCGCTTCTTCGAGCAGACCGCCGGTCGCCTCGACGCGGTCGAGCCCCGGCGGCTCAACCTGCTGTCTCTGCTCAAGGCCAAGGTGGTCTGGCGCGCCCGCGACATGATGCGGCGACACGCGGCTCGAGCAGCGCGCCGCGGTCACATGCCCGCCGGACGCGAGGCCAGCACCGATCCGCAGGCGCAGTGTGTCGCGGGGCTGGTCATCAACCGCATCGGCCATCGGCTGACCGATGCACCCAAGGTGCAGACGGCGTTGGAGACCATGCTCGCCGGCGGATCGATCACCGACGCGGCGGCTGCGTCGGGGCTGTCCCGGCAGGCCATCTATCGGGCTTTTGCGCGTCTGCGCCGTTGGGTGGAGGAGGGCAAATGACCGACCTCGACTTTGACACAGCCCTTGAAGACGGCGCGGTGCGCCCCGGCAGTCACTTCGCGCAGCGCGCGTCGGCCGACGCAGAGGCAGCCCGCGCGCTCGCCGGTGCGGCCCTGTCTCGGTTGCCCTTGGGCGCCGCTGAGGGCGAAGACGACGCCGCTTGGGCCGCGCTGGGCCTTTCAGATCAGGCCGAAGAGTCCATCGAGCTGCTCGCCGGCGAGCTCGACGCGCCCGCGAACGCTGCGGCCGAGGACGCTGCGGCCGAGATGCTTCAGACCGAGGCATACGACGCAGACGCCTGGGCTCCGACGGCGCCCCAAGCGGTCATCGCGCCTCGCAATCGCGGCTGGATGTGGGGCGTGGCGGCGACTTTCTTGCTGGGCGTCGGCGCCTTCGCGGCGTTCTTCGGGTTGCCCGACGATGATGATGGTGAGCGCTTCCTGACGCCGGCATCGGTGGCCTCGACCCCAGGCGCGGGTGTCGCATCGGCGGCCCCGGCTCGGGCGCCCGCATCGGTGGCGGCGATGAGCGCTGCGAGCGCCGCGAGCGCTGCTCCTGAGTCAATGGCGCCCCAGAGCGCGGCCGCGCCTGCCAGCGACGCGCCGACACCCAAAACGACCCGCAGCGCGCGGCGAACTCCATCTCGACGCCGTACTGCCGCTGCTGCGCGCAAGCCGGCTGCCGCTGAAGCCAAACCAGCTGCTGCGCCCAAGACGACCGCGCCCGCGAAGCGGCCGGCGCGTGCCTCACGCAAGGCCGTCGCCGAGGTCGACAACTTGCTGGACAACCTGGGTGGGGGCGCCAAGCCCGCGAAGCGATCCCCGGCGGGTTCAGCTGCCGAAGCCCTCGCCGATCCCGGCCTGCCCGAGAAGCTCAGCAAGTCTCAGATTCTCAGGGTGGTGCGCACCAACGCGAGCAAGATCAGCAGCTGCAAACGAGGGGGCGCCAGCGGCACCGTCAAGGTCGTCATGGTCATTGGGGGCTCTGGGCGCGTGACGTCAGCCACCCCTGGCGGCGCCTTCGCAGGCACGCCCGCGGGCGTGTGCGTCGCCGCCAAGGTGCGCACATTTCGCTTCCCCCAGTTCAGCGGCGATCCTATGCGCATCAACATGCCTTTCCGCCTCTAGCAGCCGGTTTGGCCTCTAGAGTGGCGGCCGCAGCGCCGGATCGGCCGCCAACGCCGCGTCATCGCGCACGCCGGTGACCGCCTCGATGATGCGCGCCAGGCACCAGGCATCAGCAGCCGGCGTGGCGGTCTTGCCCAGCGCGATCTCGGGCGGCGTCGCGGCGTCCAAACGATCGGCCCAGGGCCCGGGCACGGGCTCCAGATGGCGGCGGTGCCACCCGTCGATCAGCACCTGATCACCCGGCATGACCCGCAGGTCACCCACCAGCAGCAGGCCATGCACGACGCCGCGGGCGTGGGCGCGGCGCAGCGTCTGGCGCGCCCGATCGAAGATCCTCTCAAGCTGCACCGGCCGGGCGCCGGGCGCGAAGGTCGCGATGCACAGACCCGGTCGGCGCGTATGAACACGCAGGGTCGCCGGGTCGGCGTCGACGAGCGGCACGATGCCCGGCAGCGGGGGATCGAACGCCGCGAGCACCTGGGAGAACCGGCGCCGGTCGGGCAGCTGACGCACCGCGACCCGCACGCCATCGCGCCACCCGACCCACCCCGCGCCGGGGGCGTCTGGCTCCGACTCGGCTTGGCGCACGGCCGTCGCGAACGGCGCCGCGTCTTCGGCGGCGATCAGCGACTGCACGATGGCATCGCGCTGGGGGCCATCGAGCGCTGGATTGAGCGTCGCGGCGGCGGTCCACAAGCCCAGCTGTGCGAACGCGATGGTCCGCAAGCGCACGGCCTCGGCGGGCAAGATGGCGAGCGCGTCGACGGGCCGGCCGGTTTGCAGGCACAGGCGCGCCGCTTCAACGTCATCGCCGGCAGCACGCCACGCCGCTTCTGCGGCCCGCCAGTCGTCGACGCGCCCCCAAAGCCGGGCGGCGCGTCGCCAATCTGCCCCGTCCTCTGCCAGCGCAGCGGCGCCTTCGATCGAACCCGCGGCCAGCGCGGCGTCGCAGGCCAGATCGAGGCGACCCGCGGCGCGATGGGTCGCGATGAGCGCGTCGAGACCGGTCACTGCCAGGCACCCCGCAGAGCGCGCGGGCACAGCGCCTGAAAATGGAACAGCGCGGCCGCGCCGACCGAATCGCGTCGGGCCTGGCTGACCTGCCACAGCGAATCCAGCGCGTCTTCGCCCAGGAGCGCCAGGGCCTCAACGGCGGGCGTCGCGGCCGGTCCCGGGCGGCGCGCCGCGCTGGCAAGCAGCCCGATGCCCGCGGGGCGCCGCCGCGTGAGCAGCGCATCATGGGCGGTCGCGTAGGTCGCGTCGTCGCCCAGCCCGGCGAGCAACGCCCGCACCACCCGCCGCTCGCCGCGACTCGCCAACGGCGCCAACCCGGCGTTGCGCACCGCGGGCTCAGAGCTCGCGAGCAGGCCCATCAACGCCACCCACGCCACCTCTCCGTCGCCTTGCGCCAGCACTGCTGCTGCGCGGGCCCGGCCGCTCAGCGCGTCCCAGCTGAATGACAAGAGCGCCGCCATCGCGTCGCGCCGCAGGGCGGGAGAGGGCGCGTGGACGCTCTGTTCGAGCAGGGCCGACTGCAGGTCATCGCCAAGCTCACGCGCGGCCAGCTCACCGGCGAACCGGGGGGGCGCGGTGGGCTTGGGCGATCCCATCAGCGGCGGTTGGGGCGCGTCGACGCCGGCCCCAAGCTGCGCCCGAAGCTGCGCATAGTGGGCGGTGCGATCGGGTCGCAAGGGCAGCATCTCAAGCTGCACGAGCGTGGCGCGCACCCGGGCACCCGCGCCGATCCGGTTGAGCGCATCGACGCGCGCCAGCAGCGCGTTCTCGGCGAACCCGGCCGGCAGGTGATCGATCGTGGTGGCCGCGGCGCCCCAACATTCCGCCGCCGCTTGCCAGTAGATGGGCGCGCGCTGGCGATCGTGGCTGTCGGCCAATCGCGCGGCGTCCTGAAACGACAGCGCGGCGGCGTGCGGCTCGGCCAGCTCGACGCAGCGCGTGGCCGTCAGCAGGTGCACCCGCATCGCGGCCTGCAGGTCGGTGAGGCCGGTGAGCACCCGCGCCGCATTCACGGCGCCTTCGAGCAGGTGCTCGGTCGACCCCAGCGCATGGCCCGCCTCGGCCATGAGCGCGTAATGGCGCGCGGCCGCCTCGAGATCGGCCGCCTCTTCGGCCTGCACCGCGAGGCGCGCCAGACCCATCAGCCCGGGCTGCATCGCGGTGCGGGCACGCCGCAGATCGCGGGGCAGCAGCCATTGCGCCAGACCCAGCCAGGCCAGCCCGTTGCCGATGGGATCAACGTCGGGCGGATAGGCCGCGATGGCCGCCTGCCACGCGTCGGTCGCGTCTTCGCCGGCCGCTTCGAACGCGTACGCCGCCAGCGCCCACTTGCCGCGGCGTCGATAGATTTCGGCCGCACCCGCTGTCGATCCGTTCGCTTCGTGCAAAAAAGCTGCGCTCATTGAGTGCGCTGGCTGGTCGGCCAGCGCGCCCTTGAGATCGTGGCGCGCGAACCGAGTAAAGCCCCGCTCGGCGGTCTTGCCCAGATCGGCGAAGGCGTCGCCAGCGGTCATCAGCCAGTCATCATACCCGTCGTAGTCGAGCACCCAGGTCTCAGCCAAGAGGGGCAAGACGACGTCGAGCGCCCGGCGCGGATCGGCCCGCTGCAGCGCCGCCGCGTGACGCCCATGCGCCCGCAGATCGTCGAGCCGGCTCACAGGCCCAGCACCCGCGCGGTCGCGTGTTGGCGCCCGGCGACGTCATTGAGATCATCGGCGCGAATGACATGCACATGGTGCAGCAGCGCGCTGTACGCCGGCAGGGGCCCCGAAGGCAGCACAAAGACGCCCGTCACTTGGGCCATCGCGACGATCGCCTCCATCGTGGCCATCGGAACCAGGCAGCCCGCGTTGCTGATGAAGGTCACCATCAGCTGGTTTTGGGTGGTCTCGCGCAGCTCGACGAGCATCTGTTCGAGCTGGGTGAACGCGCGCGCCGCGTCGCGCCCGCGCCGCTCCTGAAAGCCCAGCAGATAGGTCGTCGCGTGCTCGCGCGCCGTCGCCTTGACGCGCGGATGCACGATGCTGTCGAAGAAGGCCACCTCGACCGTGCGCCGGCCGCGGACGAGGTGCTGCACCAACGCCATCGCGGTGCCGCGGGCGAAGGCCTCGCGCAGCCCGCGCATGGCCGCCGTCGCGTCGATGAGCACCAAATGATGCTCGGGCTCCTCATCACGCGCGCGCTCACGGGCGTGATAAAACAGCTCACCTTCCAGCCAACGCTGGGTGAACAGATCGTCATCCCAAGCCAGCTCGGTGAGCAGCATGTCGTCGATGACGCCGTCTCGCGCCAAGCCCGCATACCCGTTGACCGCATAGGTCTGGGCCTTGGGCCGATGGGTGGCCGAGAGCACCGAGGGCAGCACGTCCAACGTGAAGTTGACGATGTCGTGAATCGCGGGATCGTCGAACAGCCGCAGCCAGGCGCTGACATGGGTGGCGTCAGGGGCCTCGAGCGCCTCGCCCTCGGCCATCGCGAGCAGCCGCAGCGTGTCGAGATCGAGCCGCGCGACGCGCACTCGGATGCGATCGGCGCAGCGGGGTAGGGCGTTGACCATCGCGTCGAAGCCGGTCAAGCGCAGGGCGATCAGCGGGCGCAGCAGGTGCACCGTCAGCGCGGCGATCAGCGGTCGGCCCAGCCGATGGCGGTGCAGATGCGCGATGGGCGCGAGCGCATACAGGCCGGTCACGAAGGCGCCCCAGGCGCGCATCGACGCGTCTCGCGCCGGGCGGACCACCAGGTCGCGCTCGCCCAGCAGCGTGGCGATGTCGTGCACGATCTCGACGGGCAGGTGCACCCCAAGCCGCGCGATCAGCGCGCGCTGCGCCTCGGCTCGTTGCACCGCGTCGCCCTTGCGAGACGCGAACGCGGCGCGGGGCGGCGCGTTGGCGACGATCGCGGTCTGCGAGGTGATACCCGCGTCGAACATGGTCGCGGCGTCAGACATCGTCCAGGATGCCGCTCGCAAAGAGGCTGTCGAGCAGGCCGGCGATGCGGGCTTGCAGATCTTCGCCCTTGGGCACGCCTTCGACCGCTTGGCGCAGCTCGTCCAGCGACTTGAGGTGCGCGAAGAGCTGGGCGTCGCTCAATGATCGCGCCGCGCTGAGCGTCGCTTCAATTTGGGCCACCTCAGCGCCGATCGCGACCAGATCGACCGGCGCGCCCTGAATATCGGCCGCGTCTTCGGGGTGCTCTGCCGCGTGGGCGGCGAGCACCGGGGCGACGAGCTCTTCGAGGATGATGCGCTGGCCGGGCACGCTCCACACGTGCCGCAGCAGCGCCAAGTCGGGGATGCCTGGGGCCGAGGCGCCGCGCAGCAGGGCCGAGGCGTAGAACAGCTTGAGCATCTTGACCGCGCGGCGATCGCTGAACGCGATGCCCTCGTTGCGCAGCTGAAAGACCAAGCCCTTATAGGCCGCAGCGAAGTCAGGCGGCACCGTCAGCCCGGCGCGCACCTGCGTCTGCAAGGTGCGCACGTCCTCGGCGCTCAGCTCGCTCTTCGCGGCAGTCTTACGCGCGCTGCCCCGCTCAAACGCGGCCCCCACGTCGAGCAGCTGCGTGAAGTGATGGCTCTGCAAGTTGTCGCTGTAAACGCGCAGCAAGAACCGGTCGTACAGCGCCGCCAACGCCTCGTCCTCGGGCACCTCGTTGGACGCGCCGAACAGGCTGAGCAGCGGCACCTCTTCGCGATGCGAGCCGTGCACGTACACGCGCTCGTTCATCAGCGTCAGCAGCGCGTTGAGGATCGCCGAGTTGGCCTTGAAGACCTCGTCGAGGAACGCGATCTCGGCCGTGGGCAGCATGCCGGCCGTGCGGCGTCGATACTCGCCCTGCCGAAACGCGGCGATGTCGACCGGCCCAAAGATCTCGTTGGGCTCGGTGAACCGCGTCATCAGGTACTCGAAGTACGCACAGTTCACGCTGCCCGCGAGGGTGCGGATGAGCGCCGATTTGGCCGTGCCGGGCGGGCCGATGAGCACCAGGTTCTCGCCCGCGACCAGGCTGACCACCATCAGGCGAGCGATCTCGTCCTTGTCGAGGAAGGTGCGCGAGAGCGCCGCGGCGGCCGCGTTGATGCGATGAAGGGTGGGCTGCATCAGGTCTCCAAACGAGCGACGGCGAGGGCCATACGGACAGAATCAGGATGGGGGCCGCGGGTGCGGCGGCTGCTCAGCGGGGCACCCAGCACGGTCGCGAACGGACTCAGCGCGTCGACCAGCGCCCGAAACGCCTCATCGCCGTGGCGGGTGTGGCCCGCGACGACCAGCGTCAGCCCCAACCACCAGCGCGCGTCCTCGCTTTGCCGGCCCGCGAGGGCTTCAACGGTGGCGAGCAACGCTGTCGGTCCGTTGGGCGACGTCGCGAGCGTATGCACCATGAACCGCAGCAGCGCCGGCACGCTCGCCAACCACCGGATCCAGGGCAGCGCGCGCCCATCGCGGCTGGCGACGGCGAAGGCGGTCAGCGGGCTGAGCGCCTCGAGGATGGCCCAACGCGCGCCGGCGAGGGCGGCAGGCGCGGTGACCTCGGTGCGCGATCGGGCCGCCTCGACCCGCCAGGGCAGCGCCGCGAACTGCGCCGATTGGCCCAGGCCGCTGATGCGCCCGAGGCCGTGCAAATCGACATGCTCATCGACGCGGACGGCGCGCAGCGCGGCTTGGGCCAGCACGTGGCGGCGCAGCGCGACGAGCGGCTGATCGAGGGGCCGCCGACGCCGCGCGAGTCGCCGCTCGATCTGCGCGCCCATGAACCGAGCGATCCGCGACTCGACGAAGATCGGATGCAGGGCCCCCAGCAGGTCGTGCAGCATGGCGAGGGTATAGACGACGTCGGCGTCGATGCGCGCCGGGGGCGTCGCCGCCCAGACGCAGCGCGAACCCAGCGTCAGCGCGTCTGCCAGCGCCGGCAAGTCTGGCGGCGGCGCGGCGCAGATCGCGTCGAAGTCGGCGTCGCTCAGGGGCAGGTCGAGCGTCGGCTGCCCGCCCAAGACGAGCGGCAGCGCGAAGTCGATCAGCAGGGCGTCGGGGGTCA
>JBNMOZ010000172.1:0-9904 GCA_051276005.1 Bradymonadia bacterium
TTTCTGGATGTCAGCTTCGAGAATGGGCAGCTTCAAAAGGCCAAGCTACTCACAAACCTCGAGGGCAGCCAGGCCGAGAACCACCTCAGCTTTTTGTCGCAGGCGCTCAACGAGTTGCTGTTCTTCGAGATGTTCGCCGCGCGGGAGTGGCTTGAGCGTGACGAGCAGCAAGACCTTCAAAAGATCATCAATCAGCTGTTCATCGAGATTGGTTGACCGGCGCGACGACACGCGCGCCTCGATTGGCTCCCAGGTCTCGAGCGCTCATAAGATCTTGAGCACCCACCGAGTCGCCAGCCACAACGTCTCGAGCGAGCGGCCGAAGCAAACTGCGAGCGCCGTTACGGCTTGCGCCGGCAAGGCCATTCGAATTTGGACCGGGTATGCGTCCCTCTACGCGACGGTCGCGGCAAATGCGTCCGAAAACGCGCTCGATTCAGGCCCGAAACGTCGAAATGATCCAGTATTTACAGGCAGTTACACCGATTATACGAATCCGCAATTAGCACCATCAACACCGCTGTTGCCCCCGTACTGTGGGAGAAATGTCGCACAATGAACATTATGTCAACTTGGATGCAGGGTGAGATGCTGGCCGCCGTGCGGACGCTGCCCCAACAGCTGATTGATGGGTCGGGGTTTGTGGGTGACGTCGGCAAGGAAGCGTCGGGCGTCAAGCGCGTCATCGTCTGCGGCCTTGGTGGCAGCGCGTTTCCTGCTGAGTTGTTGCGGCTGTACACCGATGCGTTGGGCGTCGACCTGACGGTGTCGCGTGATTATGTGGTGCGTGATCATCGCGTCGACGCGCAGTGCCTCGTGATCGTCAGCAGCTTCAGCGGCAACACCGAAGAGACCGTCTCGGCGCTGCATGATGCCCGCAGCCGTGGTGCGCAGATCGTCGTGATGTCGGCGGGCGGCAAGCTGGCCATTGAAGCGGCAAAGCATGCGCTGCCATATGTGGCCATCGCCAAGCCAACCCCCGACTTCCAGCCGCGCGCTGCGTCGGGCTACTTCATCAGCGCTTTGGCGGCCGTGCTTGATAACGCGGGTCTGTTGACCGGCGGCGCGGACGCGATGGCAGCCGCCGGCGGCGCGCTCGCCAAAGCCTTGCAAACCGAAGAGCCCGCGATGATTGAGCGCGCGTTGGCGCTGGCGGAGCGGCTGCGCGGTCGCATCCCGATCCTTTATGCCACCGCACCCTTCGGCGTCGTCGCCAAGGTGGTCAAGATCAAGCTGAACGAGAACAGCAAGACGCCAGCCTTCTTCTATGAAATCCCCGAGTTCAACCACAATGAGATGGTCGGATTTACCCGGCTGCCAGCCCCGTTCTCGGCGGTGATTCTCGACGATCCAGGGGCCCCTGCCCGGCTCGCGCATCGCGTCAATGTGACGGCCGACACCCTCGCCGACAACGGCGTCCCCGTTGAGCGGGTGGCGCTGCCGGACGCGGGCAACGACATCGTTAAGGCCTTTCAAACGCTGCTGTTCTTCGATTATGTGAGCTGCGCGCTGGCCGCTCTCGATGGCATCGACCCCAACCCAGTCGCGATGGTCGAGGACTTCAAGCGCCGCTTGGGCTAGGAGCCTGTAGCGCATTCGCCACGCGGCGCGCTGCACGCCCAGAGTTGGCCGACTCGACGTTGCAAATCCTCTCAATACTCTCGGTATTGACTCGAATTCGCGCCTTGATTCGACCCACTCTGGACGCACATCGCTTGATGGCTCTATGCGCCACAGTCTCCTAGACGCCACTTGCGGCTGGCTACGCTTCGACTTGAGCCATGGCCATGCGGCGGCGGCGGGCGCCGAGCCAGAGCCAAGCCGGGATCGTGATCACCGCGATCGCGAGGATCCAGGCGACAAGCGCACCCCATGCGCCGAGCCAAGGCATCAGAACGCGGGCGCCCATCGCGTAGCCCGCGACGCTCGCTGACCCCAACATCATCGGGCCGATGGCGCCGCCTTGGACGGCCTCGCCCTGGCTGATCCAAACCGAGATCATCGTCGTCAGGAAGATGGCTGGGAACACCGACGCAACACCGGCCGCGATGGGATGACCGGCGCGCGCGACCGCGATCGCGGCTGCGATGGCCAAGCCTGCGAAGACGCCCCGTGCCAGCAAGGTGGGGATGGGGACGGTTTTACGGCCGAGGGGCGCTGCACGCAGCGTCAGACACGATGAAATGCCAACGATCAGCAGCGCGATGGTACCGCCTGCGCCGAGGATCACCGTCGGTCGTACCTGCGAGCCGAGCAGGACGATGATGATCGCGCCGATCAGCCAGCCGAAAAGCGTGATGGCGGTCACCTTGGCCAAGCGTCGTCGCAGCGAGTCGTCTTGGATGCGCGGTGGTATGACCCGCCAAAGCCACAAGAAGCCGGCGTTGAGCAGCATGCCCGGCGCGACGGCATCCATCGCCGGCGCCAAGGCCGCAGGATCCGTGGCCCAGATGCCTAAGGATGCTGGCACGATCGTGGATGGCAGCGTCGCGATCAGGCCGCCCGCCTGTCCGCCCAGCTTTTCGATGGCGACCGTGGCCAGGATCGCAACGGCGCCGGCAAACAGCGCCGCAATGAGAAGCTCGCCCATCAGCGACGCACATCAGCGCGCGCAGCGAAATCCGATGTCGACGCGCGGTGCGCCCTGACGACGGATTCGGCGCTCGGCGACGTGTAGGGTCGAACGATCATCAACATATCCCCCGCCCCGAACGACGACCGCGTCGGCATGACAGGCGTCGGTCCAGGGCATCCCGCCTCCGGGCGCGCCATGGTAGTCGCGATGCCAGCAGTCGGCCACGAACTCTGAGAGATTGCCTTCGATGTCGCACAGCCCGCTCTCGGTATTGCCTGCGGGTCGACTGCAGACCGGCGACGGTGCTTTGCGACCGCAGCCAGCGCCCGCAGCGTCCCGCATGACGACGCGCTCGCAAGATGGCCCGCGCCAGCGGCCCCAGGGGTGCGGCTGATCACGCCGATCTCGGGCGGCGTACTCCCACTCCGACTCCGACGGCAAGCGCCCGCCGACCCAGCCGCAGAACGCCTTCGCCTGCTGTACCGACACGCAGTTCATCGGCAAATCGCTGCGGCCGCGCCACGTGCATCGCGGTGAGGTTGTGCGAGGCGCACTGCATGCACCGGCGCGCACGCATTGCGTGAACTGGGCGGTGGTGACTTCTGCCCGCATCAATGAGAAGCGGCCGACTCGGACGGCGTGCACCGGCGTCGCCGATCCGCCCCGGTCTGCGTCGCCCATCGCAAAGATGCCGCTGGGAATGCCTATCCAACCCAGGCGGTGGGCGAGCGCGCCTGGACGTAGTGTCTTGGGCCGTGGCGTCGGCGCGAGCCGCCAATGCACGTTCGTTGAATCGGTGAACTGCTCGACGCGCTCCAGCGGCGAATGCCCGGGCGCGCTCAACGTGACACGATGCTCACCAGGCTGCATGCGTACGCGGCAATCGACGGTCCTGGCCGTGCAGATGACGGCCCCATCGACGAGCACCCGCGCCCGCGCCGGCGTGGTCTTGAAGTGCACGACGATGCGGGGATCCGGGGGCCGCGTCACGAAGAGTTGCTGCGCCGCCTCCTCCAGCGGCGCGTCGATGTCCTCGATGGCGCCAGCAACCCGCGCAGTGTTCAGCAGGCGCCCTGCCTGAGTCTCGTGCAGTCGAAGAGCAACGCGTAACTCTTTGCCAAGGTTGATGATTTCGCCACTGACGACTTGGTCGGCGCCGACGTTTCGAGCTGTCTGGACCTCGCAGTCGCCCTCACAGGCGGCGAGGGTCGTGCCTGGTGGGAGATGCTCGAGGATGTTCTCGCGGGACAGCACGAAATACCGCGCGCGCACGGCCGCTGCCCGGACCCGATCGGTCAGATAGCGGGCTTCGGCGTCGCTGATCCCAGCGCGGTTGTTCAACTCAAGCACGGCGAGCTTGGGCGGCGCGGCCATGGTGGTCGATGAGAGCGCGAACGGCGACAGCACGAGCGAGAGCAGGATCGAGGCGAAGCGCTGCACGTCTGTCTCCTTGGGTCAGTGGTGTCTGGCGAGGTGGAAGATCGCCGAGGTGACGATCGACGACGCCATGGATGAAGGGCCTTGGCTGCGAGCCTATGGCTCAGCCAGCAATCTTTGTGCCGCGCGCCATACCCCGCCTCATCGCTCAGCCATCCAGGCGATGTCGCCGGATCGCCTCGTCACCGTGCCGTCTGCGCACTACTCCTGGGGGCCGCACCTGGGTTGTCGTCAGGATGACCTCGCCGGCGTTCGGCGGACCGACCACGCGGCCAATGGTCTCGAAGGTTGAGGTGACGCCATCGCAGCCCAAATCACCGATCGCCCGCGCAGTAAAGCCATCGGGGCCCGAGTCGAACGCATAGCGATACCGGTGCGTGTCGTAGGTGGCAAAGTTGAGCGCTTGCCAGCCGGGCGAGTCGCATTGGCTCGGATCGACGGCATAGGACCCGCAACTCTTGGCGTCTTTGGGGGTGGCCGGCTCGGTTTGCGGAAACTTGGGTGGCAACGCTCGACCGTCGGCGGCGTTTGGGACGCGCCGCTGCCGAGCGATGATCGCGCCCTCCGCGATGCGTTCGACATAGACGCGGGCCTCGCGCTGCCATCGCTCTCGTCGACGCCGCACCAGGTCAGGATAGACGACGACCGCGACCAGCCCCGCCGTCGCGATGAGCGCGCTGGTGTCGCCCAGCGACACGATGCCGTCGGGCTCAAGCGCGAAGCCGATGCCCAAGTGTGGCTGGGCGCTCTCGAGCGTATCGAGCAGCTCGCGGGCCGTCAGCGTCAGCCCCAACAGCACCTCGGCGTCGAGCAAGCGATGTGCCTCAGGCGCGGGCTCTCCCTTGGCGCCCTTCGCGATGCGTTGGAGGACCTGCACTGAGCTGGTGAACACGGCGATCCCGTCGATGTAGCGGGCCGGCGCATCTAAGCCATCGAGTGAGGGGCGCTGCTCGTTCGGGGCGACGCCGGCAAGGATCGCCCATTCGAGCCGACGCACATTTCCTCGGTGTTGACGCGGCGCCACGCCAGCGCGAATCGGCGAGCACGTCTTGTTCACGGCCCCACATGCCTCAGGACCCAGTCCATCGGCCGCCGACCGGGCCGGGGATGGCGCTGGAGGTGTTGAGCAGATATGACACGGCATGCAAATTCGACAACTCACCGTCGACGACGCGGCGGCCTGGTATGCGCTGCGGCTCGAGATGCTCGCCGATGGGCCCGGCGTCTTCTCGGCCTCCCTCGACGAGGCGCGCGCCCAAGGCGTCGCCTATGCGCAGGCGCGCTTCAAACCGCGCAACCAGATCTTCGGCGCCTTTGTCGATGACGCGCTCATCGGCGCGGTGGGGCTGGCGCGGCGACACAACCCGAAGATCAAGCACAAGGCGTTCATCTGGGGCATGTACGTGCAACCCGCTGCCCGCCGTTGGGGGGCGGGTCGCGCGTTGATACAGATGGCGATGAAGTACGCGAAGCACACCCCGGGCGTCTTGGTCCTGGAGCTGTCCGTGACCAGTGACGCCCCCCACGCGCGGGCCCTGTATGAAGAGCTGGGCTTCGTGCGCTGGGGGCATGAGCCCGCGGCGATGCTGGTCGATGAGCGCTTCGTCGATGAGCACCACTACTCGATGTGGTTGATGCCCTGAGCGCGGTGAAGCCCGTCAACGCTGCGAACGGCGTCAGCGCAGAGGCGTAAGCCGCGCGCCCGGGAGCTCTTCGAGGTCTTCTGGGGCGTGCGTGCCCATCATACGCTCGGGGACTCGACCGCTGGGGGCGCTGATGATCAAATGCCCCTGGGCGTCGAATCGATGCTCAACGTGCCAGCGCGTCACGCCCAACCGGCGCTGCCGTGACGCCTTGACGCGGTCCCCCTCGATCATCGTTGAGACGCGCTGGGTGAGCGCCAACGGCACCGCCACGCAGCGGGGCGTCGGCCAAGCGTGACAGACCGTCAGCGTCTTGCGCTCGATGGCTTCGATCACGTTGCTGCGAAAGTCGCCTTCGCGGGTGCGGGTTCGGGTCAGCACGACGAGCTCTTCGCCAAACCCGGTGTCGGGCGCCAGGTCTGACAGCTGCATCTCGAGCACCTCACCCGCGTAGTCGATGTTCGCGCGATCGGCGTGCCATGTGGTGCTCAGGCCACCCACCAGCTGCCAGCCTGCTTCGCCCGTGCGCACCGCCAGGAACAACGCCGCCGCGTCTGGCTCGGCGTTGACCGTGAGGATCGCGGCTTCGAGGATCACCGCACGATTGAAGGTGCGGTTGCCCGCCAGATCGGCCACGAGCGCCCCACCCTGGTCAGCGAGCTTGGCCTGCAAGCGCCGCGTGACCTTGCACGTGCACGCCAACGCGACGCCCTCAACCCCGCACAACCAGGTGTCTTTTGCTTCGGCGCAGACATCGTCGAGGCCGCGGGCGGGCGGCTCGACCTCTTCCTCGAGCTTGGCCTCGAGGCGCTTGCGCACGTACCGATGATTGCGCAGCGCCAGCGAGCGCGCATACCACTCCATGGCCTCGCCCGGCCGCTCGTCGGCGTCGAGCACCTTGCCCAAATCGTAGGCGTGCGCGCCGGCTTCGGAGGCCGTGTTCGAGAAGTGCACGGCCTTGCGCAGGTAGCGCGCCGCCGTGCGCCGCTGGTTGAGCTTCGCGTAGGTCCAGCCCAGCTTGCCCAGGGTCTCGGGGTTTTGGGGATCCAGGTCGATCGCCCGATGAAAGAAGCGCTGGGCGGCCACCCACTCGCCCTTCAGGGCTGCCTTGCGGCCGTCTTTGACAGCCCGCTGAAACCCGGCGCGCCGCTGCTTGAGTGCGGCGAGAGAGACGGGCTCCGAGTCGTCTGCGAGTTCAGGCAGTGGCGGTCCGTAGATGGGCCAAGGATCGGCGGCATACGCGCCCAGCGGCTGCCCGACGGCAACGATAACCAGTAGCCAGAGGCCGCCGCGGATCACGGGTTCGCCGGCGCTGGTGGCGGGACGCGGGGCAGCGGTCTGCGATAGATAGCGATGCTCTGGACGCCGTCGATGAAGAGCCCGTCGACCGGCCAGCGGGCCCCATAATCGCGCCAGATGTCGAGCTCTTCGGGCAGCTTCTCGCGGGCGTCGTGATAGATCGCCCAGTCCGACCAGGGGATCGACCAGTCGCCGGTGACGCGCAGGTCTTTGCGCAGCAGCCCATCGCGCTGGTACTCGCGCACGGCCCGATGGGTCGCGTTATGCCAGAACGTCAGCGCCTTGGGCTCTGCTTGGGCGTTGAGCGCGTCGACGATCGCGACGCTGCCATAGCCCCAGAAGTCGCGCGGCATGCGGATGGACGCTGCGCCCGGTGGGCCGCCCGCGATCGCGTTGTAATACGTGGGTCCATGAGCGCCGTATCGGTGGGTGGCCCAGACCGCTGGGAGCAGACAGATCGCCGCAAAGACTGCGAGCGCCGGGGTCTTGAGGCGCAACCCCTCGCCCACGCGCACCAGCCCGACGCCCGCCAGCACCGCCATGAACGGCATCGCCGGCATCCAGTGCTTGGTGTGCCCGAAGATCGGCGTGAACGGCAACGCGATGATCGCGATGGGCGCCGCGAAGTTGGCCAGCACGATCAGATCGATGCTGCGGCGATCGGCATACTCTTGGGGGCGGCGGATAACCCGCCAGCCATCCTTGGTGATGCGGGCCAGGCCCACAGCGCTGAAGACGAGCACCACCACCGGCACCGACAAGATCGTGAAGAGGACGGGCAGATGCATGGGGAATGGGGGTCTAAAGAAGACCGTGCCCAGGTAGTCGACCGGATAGTGCACGTGCCGCGCATGGAAGCTGACGTAGAAGCCGACGCGCTTGACCGTGTCGTGCCAGAGCCAGGGCCAATGCGCGAAGAAGACCAGCGCGCCGAGCCCGATCATGCTGACCGCGATCCAACTGTAATACGTCAGCGGACCCGGGGCGCCATCGGCCGCACGCCAAGCGCCTGTTCGCCGCTTGAAGGCGCGGGTATCGAAGACCGCGATGCCCAGCAAGATGAACGGCAAGAAGAAGATGTTGAGCTTGGTCGCCATGCCCAGGCCGAGCGCGACCCCACAGGAGATGGCCCACCGTCTCGAACGACTTGCCCGCAGAAACGTATAGCAGATCAGCAACCACATGAAGGTCACTGGCGCGTCGAAGCACGCGAGATGATTATGGAAAAATAGCCGTGGCATGAAAGCCAGGCAGGCCGCCGCGATGATCCCGACGGCGCGCCCCCGGATCATCAGCCCAAACAGGAAGGTCAGCCACAGCGACAGCCCGGCCATGAGCATCGTGGGCAGCCGATAGCCCAGGATATGGCTGTCGACCACGCCCCATTTGGTCACGAGCCAGTGGTGGCTGATCCCAAAGAGCGTCTTCATGAGCACCGGGTGCTCGCGGTTATAGCGGAAGCCGCGCTCGATCTCGGCCTTGGAGAACGACGCGATGCCCGGCTCATCGAACCGATCGACCCAGGCCGCGATCTTGTCGGCCGAGTCGAAGTAGATGCTCTCGTCGCGCGGCACGCCGACCTGGCTTGATGTCGCGATCAGGAAGATGAAGTACGCCAGGGCCAGGGCCAGGCCGATGAGATGATCGCGGCGAGTTGGCAGGCGCAGGGCGGTCGTGATCATTGGCCCGCCTCGCGGATGGTCGCGTCGATGCACAGGTGCGCGTTGACGTCCGAACCGCTGGTCACCGACAGCGTGATCGGCCCGGCGCCCTCAACCTCGAAGACAGCGCGGTGCCAGCCCGGCTCGGCCTTGACCACGAACTCGCCCAGCTTGGTCTCGCCGCGACGGACAGTGATCGTCGCCGGCTGGGTCAGCCCGTCCTTGAACGACTGTGGCATGTGGTCGGTGAGCACGTGATCGGTGAAGCCGGCCTGCAGCACGAACACCCCGTCTTGGCTGTCGACGGGCCACTCGATCTCACCGCGTCCCTTCGATGGGGGCGTGAACCAGACGCACTCCCGGGCCGCGCCGCCAATGACCCGTCGATCGCGCCCGACCGGTTGCGGCCCGCGCGAGACGCGATAGCGACCGTTGCCGCCGAACCACTCGGGCAGCCCGCAGCGCGGATCGCGGCGGCGGTCTTTGAAGCGTCGGGCAGTGGGCCGCGCGAGGCACGCCCGCGCCGCGTCATGATCGCCGCGCACGCCGCAATACCAGGCGCGCCCATCCCAGAAGTCGCAGTCTATTGTCCGAAGTTTGCCCCCGCGCTGCTCGCTCACGCGCCGAACGCGCGCCCGATCGAGCTCAGCGCGCAGATCGTGGCGCACCCGCGGCTGCGTGACAGCCACGCGTTCAAGCGTCAACGGGCCGAAGGTCTGGCGAACGGTGCCGACCAGGTTGAGGTCGGAGGCGTCGTGACCAAAGGCGCCGATGAGCCAGACCGCGTCGTGTCGGGCCAGGTCGGGCTGCTCGCCATCGATCAACTCGAAAGCCGGCAGGCCGTGCAGGAAGAGTCGCCCCTCACCGGCCCAAGGTGGCGTGAAGGTGACGCCCTCGCCTGGCTGGATCGCGGCCCGAATCGCGTCGGTCGCGACCTTCCATTCGGCGCGGGTCGGCACCCGATTCGTCTGGACGATGAGCATGACGGCGCCCAGCGCAACGAGGAGCGGCGCGAGAAGCCAGGGATTGAGCCAGGGGCGATGCATCGTTGGCCGTTCTCGCATACCCCTGTGCTGGGCTCAAGGCTGTGCCGGCTCAGGGCTCGGCCAGGCGCGATCGTCACATCAGGCATCGGTCACGCCCAACGTCGAGAGGCCTTGCGGGTCTTGGTATGGCGAGATCAGTCGTCCTCAGCGAGCCAGCGGGCCTGGGCGCGCTCAATGCGTTGCCGGACGCTCTCGGTCGACAGCGTCGTGCCCAGCCGGTCCACGACCAGCGGATGCCCGAAC
>JBNMOZ010000173.1:0-9891 GCA_051276005.1 Bradymonadia bacterium
ACCAGCGCGAAGAGCGTGATCAGGTTGATGCTGACGCCAAACAGCGACATGGCGATGAACGCGCCCACCAGCGAGACGGGCACCGCCAGGATCGGGATGAGCGTCGAGCGCCAGTCGCCCAGGAAGACGAAGACCACCAACGCGACCAGCGCGAACGCCTCGGCGAGGGTGCGCACGACCTGCTCGACGGAGGCGTCGAGGAAGGTGGAGACGTCGTAGCTGATCTTGTAGTCCATGCCCGGCGGGAAGGTGTCGGCCTTGATCTGCTCGAGCTGCGCCTTGACCTCGTCGATGACCGTGCTCGCGTTGCTGCCGTAGGTCTGCTTGAGCACGATCGCGGCCGAGGGGAAGCCGTCGAGGTTGGAGTAGATGTCGAAGAACTCGCTGCCCAACTCGACCTCGGCGACGTCTTTGAGCCGCAGCCGCTCACCCTCCGCGTTCGCCTTGATGATGATGTTCTCGTACTGCTCGGTCTGGTTGAACCGGCCCGGATAGACCAGCACGTACTCGAGCGCTTGGGCCTGTTTGCCGTCGGCGCGCCCCAGCCGGCCGGGCCGCCCGATGACGCTCTGCTCGTCGATGGCGTGCATCACTTCTTGCGCCGAGATGCTGTAGGCCCGCATGCGATCGGGGTTGAGCCAGATGCGCATCGCGAAGCGGCGAGCGCCCAGAATTTGGGCCTGCCCGATGCCCTTGATGCGCTGCATCTCGGGCAGCAAGTTGTTGTTGGCGAAGTTGTAGAGGAACTTCTCGTCGGCGTCCTCGTCGGTGCTGAAGACGTTGACGTACATCAGCATGCTGGGCTGCACCCGCGAGACGATGACGCCTTCGAGCTGCACCAGCTCGGGCAGGCGGTTCATCACCTGGTCGACCCGCGTCTTGACGTTGACGATCGCCTCGTTGGGGTCCGTGCCCAAGTCGAAGAGCACCTGGATGGTCGCCTCGCCCGCGCTGGTCGCGTCGGAGACCATGTAGCGCATGCCCGGCACGCCGTTGATGGCGCGCTCGAGCGGGATCAGGGTGGTGTTGGTGAGCACCTCGGCGCTGGCGCCCGGATAGGCCATGAAGATCATGACGCGGGGTGGGGCGATCTCGGGAAATTGTGAGACGGGGCGCTGCATGGCGGCGATGACGCCCAGCAGCACGACGATGACGGACAGCACGATCGCGAGGACCGGGCGGTGGATGATTTTACGAAACATGATGCCTCACTCCGCCGGGGGCTCGAGGCCGGCCATCACGGTGGCTGGATCTTTGATTTCGAACTCGATCGTCTGCCCGTCGCGCACCTTGCGCAGGCCGTCGAGCAGGAAGGTCTCGCTGGACTTCAAGCCGCTCTCGATGACGAAAATATGGGGCAGCTCGGCGGCAACCTTGATGCGCCGCTGCTTGACGAGGCCCGCGTCGTCGACCACGAAGACGAAGCGTCGATCGAGGATCTCGTAGGTCGCCGACTGGGGAATCAGCAGGGCGCCGGGGTAGGCGTGCTTGAGCAAGATGTTGCCCGTCTCGCCATGCCGCAGCAGCCCGGTGGGGTTGGGGAACGCCGCGCGGAAGGCGATGTTGCCCGTCTCGCGGTTGAAGTCGGCTTCGATCGTCTCGATCTTGCCGGGCTGATCGAAGAGCTCGCCGTTGGCCATGCGCAGCTCAACGGGCACGCCCGTCTCGCCGTTGGGCTTGGCCTTCAGGTTGAGGTAGTCGGCCTCGGAGACGTTGAAGTACACCCAGACGGTGCTGTTGTCGGAGAGCGTCGTGAGCAGCTCGCCCTCGTCGAGCAGGCTGCCTAAGCGCACCTCGAAGCGGCCCATCAGGCCGGTGAACGGGGCGCTGATTCGGGTCAGGTTGCGGTGGGTTTGAGCCAGCGAGCGCTCTGCCTTTGCCTTGGCCAGCTTGGCCTCGGCCATGGCCAACTGAGGCGCGGCCACGATCTTCTTTTCGGCGAGCATGCGCGTGTTCTTCAACTCGATGGTCGCCATCTTCTGCTCGGCCTTGGCGCGGCGCAGCTCGGCGTCGTAGATGCGCGGCAAGATCTGAAACATCTTCGCGCCCTTCGATATGAGTTGGCCCTCATCGACGAAGATGTCGGTCAAGTAGCCGCGCTCGAGCGCCCGCAGCTCGATGTGCTGAATCGCGTGCACTCGGGCGACATATTCATCCTTGATCTCAGCGTCTTGGCGCAGTGGGGTGGTCACCGGGAAGGTCGGCACGGCCTCTTCGTGGTGGCGCTCATGGGCGCAGCCAGCCAGCGAGGAGAGCCCGATCGCGAGGGCGAAGAGTCTAATTTGATACATGGCACTGTTCTGTCTGTAGCGCCCGGCCAAGCGGGTCCGCTGTGTGGTTCGCGCGTCGATCGTGGAGCACCGCCAAGGCGTGCTGCGCCGCGTCGAGACCTGCGTCAGCGGGCCCAGGGATACGATGCGCCCATCAAATCAGGCGCTTGCCGGTTTGATAGGGTCGCGATCGCGATCCGAATGGGCGCGCTGATCGGCTGCCGTTGATGGGCGGACTGGGGGCTCGCGAAACGGTCCGATGCCCGCAGTCATGCTGTGTCGGCTGCTGCTGCTGCTGCTGACTATCGAAGAGGCAGGCCGGCCGCGTCATCGCGAGAATACGAGCGGATCAGCGCACCGAGCCATGCCCAGGCGAGGCCTGACGAGTCACGGTGCAGATTCGGTCGAGTTCGAGGCGATCAGGCGCGGCGCCCCAACGACATCGATCAGGCGGGCGGAGCGCGGCTCGAGAAGGCGCGCCGGCGAAAGGGCACCGACGCTGCGTCGACGGGGATCGGCGTCGCAGGCTTTCGCTCACCTTGAATGTTCGCGACGACGATATGCGCCAGGCGCTCGCCATCGCGGTCTTCCTCGCCGTCGTCCTCGAGGTCTTCGACTTCGAAGTCCTCGAGCACGGTGCTCGACGTCGCCGGGGCGCCGGCAGACGCCGATGCGTCTTGGCGTTCGGCGCCGTCTTGGGAGCCGAACTGGGCGCTCGGCGCGGCCAACGGCGCGGTGAGCAGGCCGAGCACCGCGAAGAGCGAGAGCACGGCGGTCAACGCCCTGGGCAGGACGCCGCGCTCGTCATGGCGATGGGGGGTGGTCGGCACAGCAGCGGACGCTACTGAGTTCGCGACCGCAAATCAACAGGGCGACTGGGTCAAAATACCCAGCACATCCGCAAACCCTTGGCGCCGATCGGGTCGCCGGTCCGCCCTGTTCGGGCACATGACACGCGTCAACTTACGCGGCGAGCGACCCGCTCGATTTTCTATCGACATCGGATCGCCGGCCGACGCACACTGCCGCCGCAGCGGGCTGGGTGAAGTCCCAGGGCTGCATGACCGGGTGAATCGTGCGTGGTTGGTCCGGCTTGAACCGATGCAGACAGGTGCTGAGATGACGTTTTTTGAAGACATGTCCCACCGCGGCCTGGTCGCCGAGGCGACCACCAGCGTAAAAGCTGCCTTTGACGACTCATCCGCCTGCCTGACGGGCTACATCGGCTTCGATCCGACGGCGGCGAGCCTGCACATCGGCAGCCTGCTGCCGGTGGTGACGCTGGCCCGCCTTCAGCGGCATGGGCATCGCCCCATCGCGCTGATCGGGGGCGGCACGGGCCTCATTGGCGATCCGTCGGGCAAGGAGTCCGAGCGGCCCATGATGAGCGCCGAGACCCTCGCCGATAACCTCACGGCGCTGCGCGGTCAGCTGGGGCACTTCCTCGACTTCGACGCGAAAGAGGGCGGCGCGCAGCTGCTCAACAACGCCGATTGGCTCACGGCCACGAGCCTGATCGACTTCTTGCGCGACGTGGGCAAGCACTTCAGCGTCAACGCGATGGTGGCGCGCGAGTCGGTGCGCCGGCGCCTCGAAGAGCGTGAGCAGGGCATCTCGTTCACCGAGTTCTCTTACGGCATGCTGCAGGCCTTTGACTTCAAGACGTTGCACGATCGCCACGGCTGCACCCTGCAGCTCGGCGGGACGGACCAGTGGGGCAACATCCTCGACGGCATCGACCTGATCCGACGCGACAGCGGCGGGCACGCCCACGGCATGGTCTTCCCGCTGCTGCAGCGCTCCGATGGCAAGAAGTTCGGCAAGTCCGAGAAGGGCAACATCTGGATCGATGAGACCCTCACGTCGCCGTACGACTTCTTGCAGTACTGGCTCAACGTGGCCGACGATGACGCCGGTACGTTCTTGAAGCGCTTCACGTTCATGGACCTGCCCGCCATCGCCGAGATCGAGCAGGCCAGCGCTGCAGAGCCTGCCGCTCGCATCGCCCAGCGCACCCTCGCCCAGGCGGTCACCGCCATGGTCCACGGCGATCGCAAGGCACAGGCCGCCCAGAGCGCCGGTCAGGTGCTCTTCGGCAAGGGTACGGTGCGCGACCTCGACGAAGTGCAGCTCAACACCGTCTTCAGCAGCACGCCGAAGTCGACGATCTCGCGGGCGCAGATCGCCGAGGGCATCTCGCTCGTTGACGTGCTGATGACCACCGGCCTGTTCGAGGGCCGCGGCCAGGCGACTCGGGCGATCAAGGGCAACGGCGTATCGGTCAACGACGCGAAGGTCGCCGACACGGCGGCGCTGATCACGGCCGATGACCTGCTCTTCAACACCCGCATCGTCGTGCGCCGTGGCAAGAAGACCTACCGCGTCGTCGAGGTCGTCGAGGGCTAGCCCTTGAACCGACCAACCGCGCTCTCTGCTGGCGCGCTCGTCTGGCTCGGCTGCTGACGTGACCGGGCGACTTCAGGCATGATGGCCGCGGCTGTCGTTGTGGGCCGTCGCCGGGTGGGGGATTGGACAATGCGGGTGGGTCAGGCGCTGGGCGCCATGTCTTTGCTGTCGTGTGTTTGTGTGTTGAGCGCGAGGGCGTTCGCGGCGCCGGCTGTGCCGCTGACGCCAACTGCGGCGCTGACGCCAACTGCGGCGCTGACGCCAACTGCGGCGCTGACACCAGCCGTGCCGCTGACGCCAGACGCCGAGCGGGCGATCAAACGCGCCCATGCGCCCGCACCCATGGTCCTCTTGCCCATCGACTGGACGACCGCGCACTCGGCGCGACACAGCGTGGTGCTGCCCGATGCGGCTCGGGTCGCGGTGCAGCGCGCCCGCCAGCCGGTCCTTCTGCCCACCCTCGACGCGTTGACGCAGCGCGCCTTCGTCACCGTGGGCGACGGCTGGCATGTCGCGGCGCTGGCTGCCGACGGCCTGCATCTCGAGGTGCAGGGCACCCACCGCGCCCACATTCGGCCCGAGTTGGCGGCCGAACAGCGCGCAGCCGGCATGGGTGACTTGAACAGCGGCGCCCCGCGCGTCTCGCAAATGCACGGCATCTACACCCTGTCGTTTGAGCGCTTCGGGGTCAGCTACAGCCTCGACTTGCAGTGCGCCTCGCACACCGACATGCGCTGCGCCGACGCGACGTATTTGATGACCGTCTTCGACAGCCTGGTCGTCGCGGGGGGGCGGCCATGATGCGCCTGAGCGCGGCGGCCTTTGTTGTCTGCGGTGGCGTTGTCTGCGGTGGCGTCGTGTGCGTGGCTGGCGTCGCGCATGCCCAGGGCGAGTTTCGCTATGAGCCGCCCGGTCAGCTTGTCCCCAACAGCGGACAGGGCCGCGCCGACGACCGGGTCTACGTGCCCGGCATGCGGTATCCGCTCGCTGACGCGCCGTCGTACCCCAACTCACAGGTGTGGGGCCGCGGCGGCAGCCAGGGCGGGGGCGGCGGCCAATGCGACGCGGCCAACTACAGCTATCCGTGGCACGACAACTACTGCGAGAGCCGGCAGTGGGACATGCCGCTGTGCCCGGCCGGCAACGGTCACCAGGGCCAGGACATTCGCCCGGCGACCTGCGAGGACCGGCGCTGGTGGGCGGTCGCGGCCGAGGACGGCACGATCACCGCCATCGGCGGCTACTCGGTCTCGCTGACGTCGGCCAACGGCACCCGCCATCGCTACCTGCATATGGATCCCAACCAGCTCGCCGTGCGCCAGGGTCAGCAGGTGCGCCGCGGCGACCGCATGGGCCTGGTCAGCAACGCGTTTAACGGCACGCCGACCACCATCCACCTGCACTACGACCTGCGGCAGAACGTCAACGGCAGCGACATGTACGTACCGACGTATATGTCGCTCATCCGCAGCTACGAAGAGCTGATTGGCGGCGAAGGCATGCCGCCTGCGCCGTGTGCAGAGCTGCCGGCGGGCGGCGGCATCCTCGATGATACTGGCCCCTGCTTCGAGCGTTTTGGCCCCGCAGCTACTTGGCGCAGCGCCAACCAGGGCACTGGCGGCAGCCTCATCTGGACCTATGCCTGGGTCAACGCGACGCCGGGCAATTGGGGGCGCTGGCAGCTGCACTTCACCCAGGCTGGGCGCTACCAGGTGTTCAAGCACAAGATCGCGGGCTTCACACCCAGCGAGGCGACGATCTTCAACGTGCGCGCCAGCGGGGCTGAAGAATCAACCCGGGTCGACTTCAGCGCGGCCGGCGAGTGGATTCTGATTGGCGAGTACGACTTCGCGGCGGGCGGCAACCAGTGGGTGGCGATCGAAGACAACACCGGCGAAGACCGCGACCTCGAGCGCCAGATCGTCGTCGATTCGATTCGCATCCTGCCGGTTGGCGAGCCCGAGCCGATCCCCGAGCCCGAGCCGATCCCCGAGCCCGAGCCCGACCCGGCGCCCGAAGGCCAGCCGTCACCGATGCCTGAGCCGATGCCGCCCGAGCCTGAGCCCATGCCCGAAGGCCCGGCGCCGGAAGGGCCGGCACCCGAGGGTGAGCCTGAACCCGATGACCGCCCCGAGGCCGGGCCAATGCCTGAGCCGGTCCCCGAGGGGGCGCCTGGTGGGCCCGTGAGCGCGCCCGATGAGCGGCAGCGCAACGCGGAGTCTCAGTCACGGTTCGCAGGCAGCTGCGGTGTGGCGCCCGGCACCGCCCGCGAGTCGGGATTGCCGGCACCGCGGTGGTGGGCCCTCAGCCTGCTGGCGATGGGTCTGCGTCGCCGCCGTCGCTGAGCGTAGGGTCGGTGCTGAGCATCAGGCCAGCGTCCTGCAGCGCATTGAGGATCGCCACTTCGAACGCCTCGACCGAGCGACCGCATCGACCCAACGCGGGTGACCCCAACACGACTCGCCAGCCCTCAGCCGTCTGCGCGGCGACGCATGGGGTGCGTCCAGCCGTCACGGCAGCGAGGGCCGGGGGTTGCTCGTTGAGGTGCCAGGTTTGCAGTCGAAGGCGCGCGCGAATGGGCGCAAACGTCGGGCGCTCGCCGCGCAGAGTGTGGGTGATGTCGCAGAGCGCGCAGTGCTCGCCTTTGAGGCGGCCCGCGAAGTATCGCAGCTCACCGAGCAGGCCGGCGTCGGCCTGATAGACCCCAGCGAGGGCCAAAACCGGTGGGAGGCTCAATCGAGGGTAGGGACGCAGAAGCCCAGGTCGCGCGTGGAGGCGCGCCAGCAAACGGCCAGCGGATCGTCGCAGTCTGCGTCGGTGTCGCAGGCCCGGCTGCACTGGTAGACGTCACAGCCGACGCCCTCGTCGGTCTGCTCGCAGGTGGTGCCTACGCAGGCCCCGTCGACCTCGCAGCTGCGGCCGTTGCCGCAGGCCATGCCATACGCGGGGGCCTCGCCGGGCGCGCAGCGGTAGCGCGTCTCTCGCGGGTAGCAAATCCAGGGTCCGCCGGGCACGCGGGTGCAGCCCGAGTCAGTGGCCGACGCCACGCAGTTGCTGCCGGGGGCGCAGGTGTCGGGGCTCTCCGGGTCGCAACCACGGTCGCAGACGCGGGTGCCCCAGCGCTTCTCTTCGCAGCTCTCGCAGTCGTCGGTGCAGGCCTCGACGCAGACGCTGCCGCCGGGACAGTTCCAGTTGTCGCTGCAACTGCAGACCAGCCCAGCGCCGCAGTCGAGCGAGTTGGTGCAGGCGTCGCCGAGCGCGTTGTCAGCGTCCGGTGCCGGCAGGCAGGCGGGCCCTTCAAACGCGGGGAACCCCTCGAAGCAACGCTCCTGGCCGAGGCAGGCGGCGTCGCCCTCGCAGGCCTGACCGCACAGCCAGTCGTCGCCCAAGCGGCCGCACACCCCGTCGCAGGCGCAGTCCGCGCAGCGGCAATCCTCGTAGGGGTCACAGATGAAGTTGCCGCAGCTGGGGCCGACGTCGCCGGCCTCGCTGCCCGCGCCGCCGCTGCCGCCTGCTGCCGCGCCGCCGCTGCCTTCGACGGGCGAGAGCGGACGGCTGTCAGGGCCATCGTCGTCAGGCCCTTCGACGACAATTGTGCACCCACCCAACGCGAGACCCGCGATGGCGAAAGTGAAGACAACACTCGCCTGTGTCCAGAATTTCACAGCAACCTCCAGGATACAGGCAGCACTGTCTCCTATTTGCGCTACTCTTTAAAGTGGTGCCATGCATTGGCTGGACGTTCGGCCATAGGGCCGGCGTCTCTGAGCAGTGTCCGCAAGTTCGCACCGCGCAGCCCTTCCGGCATCCCTGGATGCCATTCGAAGTGGAAGATCTCTTCGACCTTCCAGACTTCGCCCCAGAACATGCCCAGCGACCTCCCGATACGACCGACCACCGCCCACCGCGATTTGTCGCGTCGATAACGCGAGACGGCCGTCTTCATGTCGCGGTGCTCGGCCAGGTTCATATCGAAGGCCATCCCAAAGTTGTGCCAACTCGCACGTTTCTTACGTGCGCGCATTTTGCGGTAGCCCGAGATGAACTTGATCGCGACGCCCGCCCGCTCGCATTCAGCGTATAGCTGCAGGGCCTTTCGGCGGAGCGTGGGGTGCAGACCAGCGAGGTGCCGGCCACCGCGCACGGTCCTGAGATCGCTGCTCATTGGCTGAGCATTCAAACGTTTGCCGCTCTGCCAGGTCGGCTGTGTGCCATTCAACGCGCGACTGGCGCAGCCTTCTACGCCGAACCCGAGCCAACACATCAGTCCCAGCAATACTATTGTGCGCACGAGCCCATCTCCATGGCCGTTTCGACTCTCAGCGTCTCCAACACACGCTAGCGTCTGCCCAACGCAGTTGGAATGAAGGTGTTATCAACACACTGTAGGATAAGGTGCTCTTAGGGTGTCGTTCTCAAGGGGGATTCGGCAGAAATGTGCGTTCTTCTTTTGAAGAAGAGGGCCACCTTCGGCTAAACCGCACGCGAATTGCCTGCGTGCATACATCGGACGACATTTGCATGCCTGGGCGAAGAACGTGAGGGGGACCGAATGACCGACAGTGGACGACGCGTGACGACGGCGGGTGTGCTCTTGGGCGGGCTGCTGGCTGCGACCGCAGCGTGGGCCGTGCCCGAGGGTACGATCAACCTGGGCCCCAAACAGGGCCTCGAGGGTCGCTCGGCGGTGGCGGTGGCCATTCGCGCCAACGGCGAGATCCTGCGGGTGTGCAGCAGCGATGACGGCCGCCGCGAGCCGCCGCTGGCCGACGGCACCGCGTTGGACGCTGATCCCTTTGACGCCGGCGGCGCGCGCGCCGCGAACCCGGTGATCGCAGGCCGCCGCGGCAGCGAGATCATCGTCTCGCGGCTCCCGGCAGTCTTCGCCGACAGCCTCGCGGCCCAAATTGGGTTGCTCGTCTGCATTGGCGACGCTGAATGCGACGAAGCAGGCGAGCGGTGCCTGCCGCTGGGCGACGGGCGCTCAACTTGCGGGCGCGCGATTTCGGTCACCGATGCCCAGGGGTACTGCAACGCGCAGACGGGGCCGGGCAATTGGCACGACGCCCGGGTCGACGCGGGCACCTATGTGGTGCACTTCGTGGGCGAAGCGGAGACCGTCAACCCCGGTAACGGCGAGACGACGCGCTATTTTGCGATCGATGTGCTGGACGCGGACGGCGACTCCGCGCCGGGCGGCCGCGTCTTCTCGCCG
>JBNMOZ010000174.1:0-9867 GCA_051276005.1 Bradymonadia bacterium
CGACAGCCCGGCGGCTGCGACTTCGGGGCGATCTCGATGAGATCAAGCCCGCGATCGCGGGCGATGATCCTGCCACGCTCGGGCGTCATGACGCCCAGGGCGGCGCCAGACTCATCGACGACCCGAACGCGGGGCGCGCGAATGTCGCTGTTGAGACGGTGGCTGCGAATGGGGCGGGTGCGATCGAGTTGGCGTGAACGACGGATGGGACTTCTCCAAGCGGGTTGAATAAACTGACACGGCACACATCGGGTGCGCCGTTCGGGTGACATAGCGAGCGGGTGGGTGTGATTGCGGCGTGTCATACCGCGGCGCGAGACGTCGACCAGACACAGGCCCAACGGACGCTTCAGCGCATCAGGCGCCGATCAGGCGGCCTGCATCTCGTCGTCGTTGGGCTTGTCGAGCCACTTGAGCGACTTGGGGCGCAACGACAGCTTGATGAAGTGATGCACGTCGATCATGTCGCGGGGCTGGAAGCCATGCGACTCAAGGCGCATGCGCACGTCGGCCGCCAGAACATTCAGGCGATCGTAGATGCCGGCGGATGGGATCTTGTCGAAGAGCAGGGTCGGCGCGATAGCGCGGGCCTGCAGATCGAAGGTGCGAGTATGGACGATGGCGTGGCGCTGGGGGAAGAGCAGGCCGGCGAAGAGCGAGACGAGCGTCCAAGACGGCTGCTTCTCAAGGCCTTCGAAGGCGACCATCAGCCTCGCGAAGCGGTCGAAGTAGGGTTCGTCGGCGTCATGGGCCAAGCCATGCAGCGCCTCGCCGAAGATGGCGCGGCGTGCGTCGTTGAGCTTCTTGAAGATGTTCTTGTTGCGCGCGGTGATGAACTGCGTCGCCTCGATGATCTTCAGGGCGTCCTTGTAGATGCCGATCGGGTTGCCGGCGTCGAGAAACGCCTGCGTCCGGTCGACATGCAGCAGGCGACGCGCGTCGGCGACGGCAGCGTCGGCGTGGCTCTTGCGGCGGCGCTTTGGATTCGCGCGCAGCTTGTTGATGTAGCCGGCGTCTTGGAATCCATCGGGGAAGAAGTGTCGGAATGCCTGACATTGGTCTTCGAAGCTGGCGCGGGCGGCCCGGCGCTCGGGTGAGAACTCAATCTTGTTTTCGATCTGCGCACCGAGCGCTCGAGCCACGCGTCGTGCCACGTCGGCGGGCTTGTTGGCCGGCCGGAACATGTGCAGGAAGCTCTTGCGGAACGTGCGCAAGACACCGTCCTGAAAGAGGTAGCTGCGACGAACGACGCGGTCCTCCGCGATGACGGCGACCCCCCAATCCGGGCGGCCAGCGTGGACGAAGAGGCGGGGTGCGAAGTTCGAATCAGACATGGGGCTCCTTAGGACGGTGGTCCTGCGCTGGTGGGGTGTTGACCAGCCTTTTGGATGTAAATCATAGCGAAAGTATGTGAATTACGCAAGTGGGGGTCTTGATTCGTAGCGTAGGGTCGTTGAAAGGATCGAGAACGTATCTTGCGGCGGGAGGCGGCAGACGCGGTGCGTGACCGGGTCGAAGGTCGGGTGTGACAGCGTTATCCGGCGGCGTGACACTCGGCTGTGACGATGTGCCAAGTGCCCGTCTGGTGGGGGATTCAATCGGTGGCACGCCCAATGCTCTGTGTGGCAGCGACTGCTTGCCTGCCTTGGAGTTTCGCCATGTATCGCGTCGGTTTGGTCGCCATCGCTGCCCTGGGTCTGAGCGCCTTCGCTGGGCCTTGCGTGTTCGCCACCGCATCGAACACACAGCGCTCTGCGCACGCCCGTGAGGGTGTACACAGCGATCTAATGGCTGCGCTCGATGACTGGTGCAGCGCCCAAGACGATCAGGCATGTGTCGCATGGCGGGCCGAATCGAATCGTTCGCATGCGCTGCAATCCATAGATGCGCGCGGCGAGGTACATCACGCACAGATCGCCCTGCGTGAGACCGCATTGAGGCTGCATCTCGAGGCCCAACAGACGTCCGCCGGGTGGCAGATCGACGCTGTCCGCGGCGCGCGCACAGTGCGTTGCGGCACGACAGCCTTCGAGACTGTGAGAGCCACAGTGCGCAGCGCGAGCGCCGCGTGGGCGACGCGCGTCGACGGCTGCTCACCCGATGCGCTCAGGCCCATCGAGGTGGAGCGCGCGGCGTTGCGGCCCGTGTTGATGCACGGTGAGCCGTCGATCGCGCTGGTCACCGGGCCAGAGGTGCTGGCCTTGGCGTGGCGGGACGGTGCGTGGCAGGTGCGCTGAGACGCGCAGGCCCGGACGAGCTGCCGGACGGACAGGAGCGGCCCCTGTGGTGGGCCCAGCGGTGAGCCCTGCGGTGGCCCCTGAATTGAAGCGTCAAAGAAGAGAGTCCCCGAGCGGAGGGCGCAGCCCGAGCACCGCGACTTTGAAGAAGGACTACTCGAAGACGGTGATGTCGCAGGCGTCGACGACGACCGCTGCGCGGGTGCGTTGGGGCAGGCTGAAGCCGCTCAGCTCGGGCGCGTAATAGATGCACACGTCGCCGATGCTCGACTGGAGCGGGTTGGGCCACGAGAAGTTGATGAGATCGAACAGACCGCAGCCGAACACCTCGGTGAGGATGTCCTGCTCGTCTTCATCGAAGCCAGCCGCGGTGAGCGCGTCGCCGTCGCAGGCGTAGTCTTCGAAGAACTCGCCCGCGGGGATCTCATTGACCACCTGGCCACCGATGATGATGGGCTCCTCGATGGCGAGGGCGTCGCAGCCGACAGCCTCGTTGGACTCGGCGTTGTTGCGCCAGCACGTCAGCACGCGGCGCAAGACCTCGGATTGCGCGTCGACGCCATCGCCGCCCACGCCAACCAGCTCGACGCAGTAGCCGCCGCCCGTGCAGGTGTCTTGCACCTCGTCGGTACAGTTCGCGTCGCGCAAGCACTCCACGCAGCGCCCGGTCTCGCCGCAGAGGAACGCGCCGGTGCAGTCGCAGCTGACGTCACATTCGCCGCCCTTGCCCTCGTAGCAGCGCGTGGCGTCTTCATCGCAGACGTCGAGCAAGATGCACTCGGCCGTCGGGCCGCAGTCGCCGCCATCTGCACACTCACGGCCACGGGCCACGCGGCACTGGCCAAGCTCTTCGAAGCATTCGAAGTCGTCGCCACAGTCATCGGCGCCGCGGCAGGGCGAGCCGGCACCACCCACGCAGCGATCGCCGTCACACACCTGGTTGCGCAGTGGACACTCGTCGATCTGCTCGTTGCAGTTGTCGTCGATGCCGTTGCAGGTCTCCATGGCGTCGGGGTTGACGTTGGCGTCGTCGTCGTTGCAGTCCAGCGAGCCCTTGGGGCAGGCGCCCGGGCCGAAGCCGTCACCGTCCATGTCGATGCACTCGCCCTCGCCCATGCGCACGCAGGGTCGATCGCCGCCCAGGCAGTCGTCGTCTTTGCCGTTGCTGCAGATCTCGGTGCGGCCTTCGTTCACGCGGGGGTCGCCGTCGTCGCAGTCCGGGGCGAAGCAGCCGGGGCCTTCGCCGTAGCCGTCCTGATCGACGTCGATGCAGTTGTCGGGCAGCATCAGGTCGCCGTCGTTGCAGTCTTGGTCCACGCCGTCGCCGGCGATGTCGCGGGCGCCCGGGTTGATGGTCGCGTCGCCGTCGTTGCAGTCGCTGTCGATGCAGCCTTCGCCTTCGCCGAAGCCGTCGCGATCGCCGTCTTCGCAGTCCGCGTCGCAGCTCAGGTCTTCGCCGTTGCAGTCCTGGTCGACGCCGTCGCCGCACACCTCGCTGCGCCACGGGTTGACGTCGGCGCGGGTGTCATCGCAGTCCGGCCCACGGCAGCCGGCGCCTTCGCCGAAGCCATCGAGGTCACGGTCGGTGCAGTTCTGCAGGCAGGGCACGTCGCCGCCGGCGCAGTCGTCGTCTTGGCCGTTGCCGCAGCGCTCGCCGACGCCTGGGTTCACCTCGGGGATCTGGTCGTTGCAGTCGCCGCCGCCATCGCGGTTGGGGTTGCAGTCGGCATCTTCGTAGCCGTCGTTGTCCAAGTCAGGACACGCGATGCAGACGGGATCGGTCGCGGGCGGCTGGCCGTTGCAGTCGTTGTCGACCTCGTTGGCGCAGTTCTCGTCGCGGCCGGGCCTCACCGAGTTGTTCTCGTCGTCGCAGTCGCCACCGCCCGCTGCCGGGTTGGGGTTGCAGCTGTTTGCCTGGAAGCCGTCTTGATCGCGATCGGGGCAGGGCGTCACGCCGCCGCCTTGCCCGCCTTGCCCGCCTTGGTTGCCGGCGCCGCCCTGTCCGCCCTGGTTGCCAGCGCCGCCCTGACCGCCTTGGCCACCTTCAGCGCCCGCGCCGCCTTGCCCGCCGGCATCGACGATGGGCGGAGCAACGGTGTCGTCGCCGCCGCAGCCGAAGCCGAACGCCAGCGCGCCGACCAGGCACAACTGTGCTGATTTGAGGTTGAATTGAGTCACTTGGTTCCCCCCGGAGTCATTTCTTTGGACGGGGGATTGTGACCCGTTCGACGCGCTCCCTACAAGGCGATCTCTGTCAGGTCATCTGCGAAGGCATGCCGGCCAGCGCAAGCGGCGCTGAAATCGGCCTTGCTGACACCCGGCGCCAGCTCTCGAACCACAAAGCCAGCGTCGGCGTTGATGTCGATGACGGCCAGATCGGTCACCAGGCGCTGCACGCAGCCTACGCCCGTCAACGGCAGGCTGCAGGCATCGACGAGCTTGGAGACGCCCTTCTTGTTGGTCTGCATCATGGTCACGATGACGCGCTTGGCGCCGTTGACCAGATCCATGGCGCCGCCCATGCCCTTGACCATCTTGCCGGGGATCATCCAGTTGGCGATGTCGCCGGTCGCCGAGACCTGCATCGCGCCCAGGATCGCAAGGTCGATGTGCCCGCCGCGGATCATGGCGAAGCTCTCGGCGCTGTCGAAGAATGCTGAGCCGGGGATGGTGGTGACGGTCTGCTTGCCGGCGTTGATAAGGTCGGCGTCTTCTTCGCCCTCGAAGGGGAAGGGGCCGATGCCGAGCAGGCCGTTCTCGCTTTGCAGCACCACATCGACGCCAGCGGGCACGTGGTTGGCGACCAGGGTCGGCATGCCGATGCCCAGGTTGACGTAGGCGCCATCGTGCAGCTCACGGGCGACGCGGGCGGCGATTTGATCGCGGGTGAGTCCCATCAGTTCGCGCCCTTCGTCTGCGCAGCGTCCGGTCGCGGCCGTGTCGTGCGCTGTTCGATCCATTTCTCGTAGCGCTCACCCTTGATGATGCGCTGCACGTAGATGCTCGGCAGGTGAATGGTGTCGGGATCCAGCGCCCCAGCCGGCACCAGCTCTTCAACCTCAGCGATGGTGATGCGCCCCGCGCGGGCCACCAGCGGGTTGAAGTTGCGGGCGGTCTTGCGGAAGACGAGGTTGCCGTGGGTGTCGCCCTTCCACGCCTTCACCAACGCGAAGTCGCCGTGCAGCGCCTCTTCCATCAGATAGGTGCGGCCGTTGAAGTCGCGCGTCTCGCGGCCTTCGGCGCGCAGCGTGCCCACACCCGTCGGGGTGTAGAACGCCGGTATCCCAGCGCCGGCGGCGCGCAGACGCTCCGCCAGCGTGCCCTGAGGGCACAGCTCCACGTTGAGCTCTCCCGAGAGAAACTGACGCTCAAACTCTTTGTTTTCGCCCACATAGCTGCCGATCATAGTCGACACCTGGCGGGCCTCGAGCAAGATGCCCAGGCCCTTGCCGTCGACGCCGGCGTTGTTGCTGACGAGGGTGATGTCGGTGACGCCGAGGGCGTGCACGGCGCGAATCAGGTTCTCAGGGTTGCCGCTGAGCCCGAAGCCGCCGACGAGCAGCGTGGCGCCGTCGGTGAGGCCGTCGAGCGCGGCTTTTGCGGAAGGGAAGACCTTGTTCATGGGGGGCGTCCGTCGCAGTTGACCGCGGCGAGCCTAGCACACACAGTGGCGGCGTGCTGAACCTCTACCTCGCCCCCAAAAGCGGTCGCGTGCTCTCTGAATCGGCGTTGCAAAGCGCCGAAGAGTTGCTGCGCGCTCAAGGCATTATCGGTGCCGTAAACGAACACAATGGCGCCGACGGCGAGTGCGTGCCGGGCCCCAGCGTCGCGCATCTGTACAACCGCGACGCGCATGAAGATTTGCTGCCGGCCGAGCTGACCTTCGACAGCCTCAAGTTCGTGCAGCGACCGCGCAGCTTCTTCTTGCCGATGCAGCAGACGGTCGATGGCTACCCCGAGCCGACCTGCACCATCTGCGACGACGGCGTCGACCTGGACGCGCTCGAAGACAGCCTCGGCGAGATCGCGTTTCGCAAGGTCGAGCGCTTCAAGTACGACTGCCCATCGTGCCGCACGACGCTGACGATCAACCAGATTGACTTCGGCCAGACGGTCGCGGTCGCGGCGCAGTGGATCTTCATCGAGGGCGCGGGCACCAGCCGGCTCAACCCGCGGGTGATGGACTCTTTGACCCGGGTGATAGGTACGACGCTGCTCGTCGTGCCCGAGGTGCCCGAGGACGACGTGCAGGACTGGGTGCCGGCGCATCAACGCCCCAAGCGCTGGTAGCTCCTTTCAAAGTCGCAGTGCTCGGGCTGCGCCCTGCGCGCTGGGACTCTCTTCGGTCTCTTGAAAGCGAGCGAGCTAGACCTCGACGAGCACCTCATCGAGCGACTTTCGCGTGATGTCGGGCACCACGCAGTCGTCCTCTGGGAAGCCGACCGGGATCAGCAAGTACGCCTTCTCATTCGCCGGCCGACCCAGGATCTTCGCGAGGAAGCCCATGGGGCTGGGCGTGTGGGTCAGCGTCGCCAGACCGCATTGGTGCAGAGCGGCCAACAGCATGCCGGTGGCGATGCCGACCGACTCCTTGACGTAGTAGTGCTTCGAGCCGTCGGCGCCCTTCGTCTGCGCGAACACGACGACCAAGGCCGGAGCGCGGGCCAGGAAGGGCTTGTCGGCGTCGGTCGCGAAGGGCTCGAGATCTTCCAGCCAGTCCTTGGTGGCGCGGCCGCCATAAAACGCCCGCTCCTCGTCTTCGGCTGCGGTGCGGATCGCGTCCTTGATGGCCGGATCCGTGACGAGCACGAAGGTCCACGGCTGCTTATTCGCGCCCGACGGCGCCTGCGCAGCCACATGGATGCACCGGCGCACCACGTCGAGGGGGATGGGGCGATCGCTGAAATCGCGAACCGTCCGGCGCGCTCTGGCCTCGTGGAGCAGCATCTTGGCGCGGGCGCGCATCTGCAAAGCCCCGAGGGGGACATACACGAGAGGGATCATGGGCGCGTCAGTCTTCATGGGGATGATTGATCCCCATCGGGCCCCGTGCCATCAATGGGCAGTGCGTGCTTTTATCCTTCGAACGGGGCTGATGTGCCTGCTGGCGGCCGGCAGCGGCTGTGAGCCGGTGCAGTCGCCCCCCCCGCTGCCACCGCCGAGCACCCAGCCGCAGCGCGCGGCGATCCATCTGGCAGGCGATTCGGTGACGACGCCGCTCGTGGAGCGGCTGGCGCGCGTCTTTCAGGTGCGTCAGCGCGGCCAGTCGATCACGGTCGACGCGTCGCTCGGGCCCAGTGGCGCCGGCCGCGCGCTGCAAGATGGGGTCATCGACGCGGCCCTCGTCGCGCTGCCCTCAAACCTCCCGCCCCCGCCCAACGCCGTGCGCGTCGCGCGCACGCGGGTTGTGATCGCGGTCAGTCGCAGCGGCGGTGCGCACCAGATGAGCCCGGCCGAGCTGGCGCGCACCCTGCTCGCACAGCGGCCGTCCTGGCCGACCGGCTTGCCGCGGCGCGTGCTCTTGCGCCCCCCCGACGATCCGCTGCAGTTGGCGTTGGGCAGCCGGCTGCCGGTGGTCGGCGCGGCGCTGCGCAAGGCCTTCGAGCAGGGCGTTTGGCCCGTCTATGCCCAGGGCGACGCCCTGCGTTCGGCGCTGCGTGTCACGCCGGGCGCGTTGGCCATCACCGATATGGGCAGCCTGGGTCTGCACGGCCTGCCGGTCTGGGTCATCAAGGTGGGCGATCCGGTGTTTGTCGATCTTTGGTTGCGGGCGGGGCCCGACGCGCCGCCCCGATTGCAGGCGTTCATGCGCTGGCTGGTCGGCGTCGAAGCCCAGGAGATGATCCGCGGTCTGGGCTATGGCACCCCGGGCGCGGCGCGATTCGGAGAGCCGCGATGAAGCCCGCGCCCCTCTCGCCGCCACTGATGCGTCGGATGGCGCCGCTCGCCCTCATCGCGGGCCTGCTGGTCGGCGTGGTGCTGCCGGCTGTCTATCAGCGCGTCTCTTTGCAGGAGCGCATCGGGCAGGCGCAAATTTGGGCCCGCGAGGTGGCGACGCGGCTCGAAGCGACCGCCACCAATCGACCGCGGCTGTGGGCCTACGATCGACCCGCGCTGGCGGCGATCGCACGGCCGGTGACCCGCGGGGCGCTGGGCGGGCAGGTGCGCATCGACACGGTGCGGGCCGACCGAGTCTTCGTGAGCGGCAGGCCGCGGGCGGGTGAGGTTGCAGGCTGGGCCCCCATCGAGGTCGGCGGACAGCTGATCGGCCGGGTCGAGGTGCGGCTTACCGCAGAGTCGATTCGCAACCGCACGGTGCTGCTCTGGGTCAGCGCGAACGTGATCGCGTTTCTGTTGGCGGCGGGCCTGTTCCTGATCCCGCTGGCCGCTGCGCGTCACGCCGATGAGGACAACGCGACGCTCTGGCAGCGCCTCGAGGACGCGAACGCGACGCTCGAGGCGCGGGTGGCCGAGCGCACGGCGGCGCTGCGGGAGCTGGGGGCGCGGCTGGTCGCGGTGCAAGAAGAAGAGCGCGCGCGCATCAGCCGCGATCTGCATGACGACGTGGGCCAGACGATGACCGCGCTGCGCCTGCGATTGACCACTCTGGACGCGACGCTGCCCGCTGACGAGCCCGCCCGCGAACATGTCGAGATCGCCCTGGCAGCCGTCGACGCGGGCGTCGAGCAAATCCGACGCCTGGCGCATAACCTGCGGCCGGCTGCGCTCGACGGGCTGGGCCTGGCGGCGGCTTTGCGGGCGCACGCCCTCGATTGGGCTGACGCCGCCGACATCGAGATACATCTGAATCTGGCCGATGTTGAGCCACCCGCGGCCATCACCGACGTCTTGTTCCGGCTGGCCCAAGAGGGGCTGACGAACATCGCGCGGCATGCCCAGGCCAACACCGTCTGGCTCGGCTTCGGTGAGGCCGACGATGGGTGGCAGTTGACAGTTGAAGATGACGGCCGGGGGCTGGATCCGAGCCGCCCGAAGTCGAGCGGCGGGTTGGGTTTGGTGGGCGCGCGAGAGCGCGTTGAGCAGGCCGGCGGCTATCTCGACGTGACCGATCGTGAAGGCGGGGGGGTCATATTGCTGGCCTGGCTGCCGCCTGACTGATGGACGGGATAAACGCCGGACCCGCTGCATCGGGCCCGATGACCGCGTCGATCCCGCTGTTGGGCAGGAGCGACAGACAGAGCGCGGCGGCCGCCTTCGCGCCATGGTTGAGCCACAAGCAGGTGCGCACTCTCGACATCGAGACCTCCGCGGGGGCAGACCATCGCCCAGCCCTTCGGCAAGCGTGACAAGGGCCGCGATCACGTCGTAATGAAACATGGTCGCTGCGGTGGCATCCTCATCGCCTCGCGTAAGATCTCGCCGCAGCCCCAGCGAACTCCCAGCAGTCGAGAGTGACATGCAACAAGTCTGGATCCCCAAGATCGGCGCCCCGTCCGTCCTCGAAGTGCGCGCCGCGAGCGATCCGACCCCCGCCGCGGGCGAGGTGCGGGTGCGCGTCGAAGCGACGGGCGTCAACTTCGCCGACATCATGGCGCGCATGGGGCTCTACCCCGACGCGCCCAAGCTGCCGACGGTGGTGGGCTATGAAGTGTCGGGCGTCATCGACGCG
>JBNMOZ010000175.1:0-9802 GCA_051276005.1 Bradymonadia bacterium
GACGCCCACACCCGTCAGTCGCACGCGGCCGTTCTGGAAGGCGCCGGCGGGGGGCGGCTCGAACTCGGCGTTCACGTTGGGCGGCAGGTCGAAGGCGCGCACGAAGACGAGCCCGGGCTGCAGATCGTCGACCACCGTCAGGTCGGCCAGATCGACCGTGCCGCTGTTGGTGAGGTTGAGCCGATAGATGAGCGCCTCGCCCGCGAGGGCTGGCGGATCGGTGGGGTCGGTGACCGTCTTGCGAATCCGCAGCGCCCGCACGGGCAGATCTCCGACGCGCACCACGGTGGGATCGCGGCCTTCGCCATCATCATCGCTGAGCCGATCGGGATCGCCCTGGCGCAGCACGCGCGCCTGGTTGGCCACCTGGGGGCCGGCGGTGACCTCGGTCTGGAACACGACGCTGCGCGATTCGCGGCCGGGCACCGACCCCAGGCGCGCGACGACCGCGCGGGGGCGCTTCTCGCCGATGTCGTCGCCCACGGCGTCGGTCTGCGAGACGCCGTCGACGCTGATGCTGCCGGGCACGTAGCGGCTGTTTACTGGGATCTCGTCGAAGAGGGTCAGCCCGTCCAGCGCGCCTTCGCCGGCGTTATTGACGGTGATGGTCCACTCGATCACGTCGCCGAGCGCGGCGCGGTCGCCGTCGCGGCCGATGACCCGGGCCGTCTTGATGATGCGGTCGACGTTGGCGCCGCCGCCCACCACGAAGCTGGTCGGATCGTTGAGCTCGGCCGTGTCGGGATCGTCGGAGACCGCGGCGGCGCCGATGGCGTCCTCGACGCGGGCCTGGTTGTCGACGCGGGTGCCCTGCGCGGCGTCGTCGGGCACGCGCACCGTGAAGCGAATGGTGGCGGTCTCGCCGGGCTCCAGCTGGCCGTTACGGCCGCGCAGGCCAACGCCAGCTTCGAGCGGCGGGCGCCCACCACGATCGGGCACGGGCTCGCCATCGAGGGTTGTGCTGTCGCGGACGTAGGTCACCCCTTGAGGGATCGCATCGACCAGCACCGGCGCGTCGCCGGGCACCTGGCCACGGTTTTGGACCTGGATCTCGTAGGTGACCTCGGCGCCTGCCGTGATGACGCCCCGCGGGGCCGCCACGACCTTGCGCACTGAATAGACCGGCGCGCCGGCAACCTCGATGACCGTCGGATCGCCGACATCGGGCGTCGTTGGATCGTCCGAGAGGGTCGACTCGCCGCCGCGGGGCACGGCCTGGGCCTGGTTCGAGATGAGGTCGCCCGCCTGGATCGATGGACGAATCTGAGCGCGGATGGTCAGCAATACCGTCTGGCCGGGGGCGATGCGGGCCAGGGCAGGGGTGCGCGCCGGGCTCCACTCGATGACCTGCCGGGCTGCGTCAAACACGCCGCCATCGCTGGGCTCGAAGGCCTGCAGGAAGCGCACGGGCACCTGATCTTCGACGAAGATGTCGTTCACCGCGACCGCGCTCGGGTTGGTGATGCGCAGCTGGTACTCGATGCCCGATCCGGGCGCGAAGCCGGCGGGATCCAGCGGGCGAGCCAGCTTCTCAAAGGTGAGCGTGCCGGTGCGCACGGTGAACCGGATCGCGGCGCTGGTGATCGGCGCCTCTTCGCCGCGAAGCTGCGCGGTGAAGGCGTTGACGACGATGGTGCCGTCGGGCACCGCGGCCACGCGAGCGCGCAGCTCGAATCGGCGGGTCGCGTCGACGGGGATGGTCTGGATCTGCCACACAGCGATGCCGTCGTTGATGGCGCCATCCAGGGCGTTCGCGTTCTCGAGCCCGGGCGGGATGCGGTCTTGCAGCGTGACGAAGTTCGCCTCGCGGTTGCCGGTGTTGGTGACCGAGAGGGTGTAGGTGATCGAGTCGCCGGGGCTGAATTCGCCGCCGTTGTCGTCGCGCACCGTCTTGACCAGCTCAAGCTCGGGGCGGTTGCGCACGGTGAACGCGGTCGGATCGCCGACGGCGTCGGTGGCCGGATCGTCGCTGAGCCGCTGATCGGCGTTGTCGGCGCTGGCCCGGGCCTGATTGGCGATGACCGCGCCGTCGTTGACGTCTTCGCCCACGGTGCCGCGCAGGATGAACGTCGCCTCGGCGCGGCCCGCCAGCACCGCAAGGCCCCAAGTGACGCTGCCGCCGTTGAGCACGCCGGGGGGATCAGATTCGATGTTGGTCAGGCCGGCCGGCACGACGTCGACCAGCTCAACGGCCTGCGCCGCCAGGTTGCCGCGGTTCTCCAGCGTGATCGTGTACGTGACGCGGCCGCCAGGCTCGAAGTCGCCGATGACGCTCTTGCTCAAGCGGGCCAGGTCGGCGCGGTTTTGCACGACGAAGGCGGTTCCGTCGGCTTCGGGCGTGGCCGGATCGTCGCTGGCCAGGCCGTTGGGGCCCGTCGCGCGGTTGACCACGCGGGCGCCGTCGGCGGTGTCGGCCGGCACGGTGGCGCGGATGGTCAGCGTGGTCGTCTCGCCAGGCGCGACGTCGGGCGCGAGCCACTCGACCGCGCCATCAACGACCCGCGCGGGGGGGGGCACCTGAATATTGACCAGCGGCGCGGGGATCGGGTCGCGGATGAGCAGGCCCGTCGCGGTCGCGTCGCCATCATTGCCCACGGTCAGCAGATACTCGACCACGTCGCCCGCGCGCACAGGCTGCGGCGTCGCGATCGTCTTGCTCAGCGTGGGCAGCGCTTCAGAGACGACCGTGAACGACGTGGCGTCTTCGGCCGGCGTCGCGGGGTCATCGGTGACGAACGGATCGGCGAAGCCCCGCGCCAGGATCAGGCCCTGGTTCGAGACGAGCGTGCCGTTCGCCAGCGGCGCCACCAGGCGCGCCGTGATCTCAACGCGGCGGGTCTCACCGGGGGCTACGTCGCCCAGCTGGGTGGTGACGCGCTGACCGTTGATGATCGCGCCGTCTGATTCAATCTCAGTGAGCTGTGGCGGGAGCACGTCGACGACGCGGGCGTTCTCAGCCACGCCATCGCCGATGTTGGTGAACGCCATCGAGTAGCGCACGCGGTTGCCCGGGCGGAACCCGGCGTCGATCGGCTCGACGGCCTTGGTCGCTGAGCTGAAGTCGGCCGCGCTGACCACCTGGACGACCGTGGGATCGCCCAACGCGCCCGTGTTTGGGTCGTCCGTGTCGACCGGCGCGTCGAGGTTTGCGGCGCTGATTTGGGCCTGGTTGGGCAGCCGGGTGCCGTTGGCGAGGCCCATGTCGACGCGGGCGGTCAAGATGAACTCGCGGGTCTCGCCCGCGCCCAATCGGGCCAGCTGCCACAGCAGCGTGTTGCCCTCGATGTCGGCACCGGCGGCCTTGAGGACCGTGAGCCCGGCGGGCAGCACATCGCGCACCCCGACCTTCTGTGCGGCGACCGTGCCGCGGTTGGTCAGTTGGATCGTGTAGACGAGCGTGTCGCCGGGGCGAACCGGCGCCTCGTTGGTATCGGCGACGATCTTGGTGGCCTCAATGAGCACGATCTCGCGCACGGTGACCACGGTCGGATCGTCGTCTTCGGCGGTGTCGGGATCGTCGGTCACGGTGGGCAAGCCGCGCCGGCTGACGATGCGGGCCTGGTTGCGCAACGCGGTGCCGCCGGGCGCGCCAGGCAGCACGCGCGTGATCACGGTGAGCACCCGCGACTCGCCCGGCGCAAAGTCGAGCAGGGCCCAGCGGATCTCGCCGTTCGCGATGCGCCCGCCGCCGGCGTCGACGACCTCAAGGAACGCGGGGATCGCATCGAAGACCGAGACGCCCCCATCGAGAACGGCGCCGGAGTTGGTGACGGTCAGCGTCCAGCGGATCAGGTCGCCGGGCAGCACCTCACGCACGTCGGCGGTCTTGGTCGAGGTGGCGAAGTCGGGTCGGCGCACCACGCGGATTTGGGTGGGATCGTTGGCAGCAGGGGTGCTCGGATCGTCCGAGACGACCGGCGCGAGACCGTTGGCGGCGAGGGCGGCCTGGTTGGAGATGAGCGTGTTGGCCGCGACGTCGTCGGTGATCGTGGCTTCGAGGATCACGGTCTGTGGCGCGCCGGGCACGATGGGATCGGCGAGGCGCCAAATGACGCGGTCGCCTTCGATCACGCCGCCTTCGCTGGGCGCGACGTCGGTCAACGACGCGGGCACCGGATCGTCGAGCACGGCTGATTCGGCCGGACCATCGCCGCTGTTAGTCAGCACGAAGGTGTAGCGCAACCGATCGCCGGGCTGCGGCTGGCCGCCGTTGAGATCGGTGACGGCCTTGGTGACCGTGAGCACGGGCGTCGACCGCACGGTGAAGCGCGTCGCGTCATCGGGATCGGGGGTGTTCGGGTCGTTCGAGGGCCGCGCGTCCAAGCCGTCGCCGACGATATTGGCCTGGTTGCTGACGATGAGCCCGTTAGACAGCACGGGCAGCAGCCGGGCGCGCACGACCAGCTCGATCTCATCGCCCACCGAGACATTGGCGAGGGCCGGGGTGGTGCCCGCATCGAAGACCGCAGCGCCGCCATCGAGGCGACCGCCGACGGGCACGATGTCGGCGAACACGCCGACGGGCAGCACGTCGCGCAGCACCACGTTCTGGGCGGCGTCGGTGCCGGTGTTGGTGATCGTGAATCGGTAAACGGCCTGCTCGCCGGGGCGATGCGTTGGGGCGTCGACGGCCTTGTTCGCCACCAGTCGGGCCTGAGATCGCACCGTCAGTCGGGTCGCGTCGTTGGCGGCAGCGGTGGTCGGATCGTCGCTCAGCGCCGGCAAACGCAGCTCGGCCGCGTTGACCTGGGCCTGGTTCGAGATGACGGTGCCGTTGTCGACCATCGGCGGCAGCAGCGCCTCGAAGGTGACCACCGCTTCGCCGCCGGGCGCGATGTTGGGCAGGTTCCAGGTGATGGCGCCGTCGGCCAGCACCCCGCCGTCGCCGGGGATGACTTCGGCGAACGCGAAGTTGGGCAGCGTGTCGGTGATCTGCACCGCGGTGGCCGGGCGGTTGCCGGTGTTCGGGACGCGGATCTCATAGCGCAAGCGCTCACCAGGCAGGGCGACGCGATCGGGCAGCCCGATGAGATCCTTCGAGATTTGCCCCAGGACCGGCGCGGCGATGACGCGCAATATGTTGCTCGAGACGTCGATCTGCTGACCGGCGTCGTCGGTCGCGCGCACGTTCGCGATGTTCTGGATGCGGGTCCCGTTGACCGCGTCGGCGTCGACGGCGACGGAGAACACCACGCGCCCGGTGGCGCCCGCGCCCACGTTCAGCAAGCCTTGCAGGCGGCCGTTGGCGCAGATCACGTTGGGGGTGTCCGATTCGATCTGGCAGTCATTGTCGGCGGCCGGGGGCAGGGGATCGCTGATGAACACGTCAGCGGCGCGGGAGCCGGTGTTCTCCACCCGCAGCGTGTAGCGCAGGCGATCGCCAGGCTCGAGCAGGCCGCCGTTGACGTCCTCGCCGATCTTCACGGTGCCGGGGCCGGTGATGTCGACCGCAGCCGAGAGCCGGAACGTGGTCGCATCGACCGCAGCGGTGTCTGGATCGTCCGATCGCAGCTGCTGCCCGCCCGCCTCGACGAGGGCGCGGTTGGCGATGGCCAGCCCGTTGAGGCCGCCCGCCGGCACCCCGTCTGCGCGCAGCTGCTCAGAGTCGTGAATGCGGGCGATGATCGTGATGCGGGTCTCGCCCTCGGCGGGCACGGTGACGTCGTCGAGGATGACCCGGTTCTCTTCGGGTCGGCTGCGATCGATGCCCGTGACCGTGACGACCTGCAGCAGATCGAGGTAGGGCGGCAGGCGGTCGTCGAGGCGCACGCCGTTGACGTCGCGGCCGTTGGGGTTGGTGATGCGGATGGCGTACTGGATGATCTCGCCCGGCACGTACCGATCATCGCCGTCGCTGTCGGCCACCGACTTGAAGACCAGGCCCAAGTCGACGCCGCCCAGGATCGTGAGCACCGCGACGTTGGTGGGCGCGGGCTCGTCGAGGCTGGCGGACGCGATAGACCCGCGCAGTCGGATGCGCTGGCCGGCCACGGCGTCGGCGGCGATGGTCGCGCGCAACGTGATGGTGCGATCGGAGTCGCCCTGGAAGGGGATGTTGCCCAGCCGCAGGCCCGCTTCGAGCGGGTTGACCGCCTCTTCGCCGGGGATCGGATCGGCGCCGTCGACGCGCAAGCTGCCTGGGAAGTAGGTCAGCCCGGCGGGCAACGCCAAGGTGGCGATCGTGTTGCGGGCGTCGAGGGTGCCCTCGTTGTTGATCGCCAGGGTGATGACGACGCGCTCACGCGGCGCGCCTTCGTCGGGCACGACCGACAAGATCGTGCCGTCGCGCCTGAAGTTGGGCGCGTTGCGATCGACGTTGAGCAGCACGAAGCCCAGGAAGAACGACTCGCCGCCCCCCGACGGGTCCGGGTTCTGGGCGTTGACGATGCCGTCGCCGGATCCGACGCGCACGCGGACCGACTGATCGCCGGGTCGCAACAGGGCAGAGACGTCGAACGTGTCGATGTCGACGCCCAGCGTGAAGCCGCCCGGGCTGCTTGAGTTGAACAGGTTGTTGGGCGGGTTGTTCGCGTCGCCGAGCTTGGTGCCGCGGAACTCGAAGAAGTCGAAGCACTGTTGGCAGGGGAAGACCGGGTCGGTGTCTTGCGGCGGGACCCCTAAGAACGGGTCGCCTTCCATGCCGAAGATCGTGACGCTCGCCTGGCCGTTGGCGGGGAAGTCGAAGCCGCGGATGTCGAACTGGTCGATGCCGGGGCTGCGCGGCGTCTCGTCGAGTTGGCGGAACCCGTCGTGAATGAAGACGTCGCGCTGGGTGCGCGCGGAGTCGGCTTCATAGACGAGCACCAGGCTCCAGCCGGCGTACTTGGCCTGGCACGTGCGGGGGTCGACGCATTCGCCGTTGCGATCGAGCGTGCCGGGATCGGCGCGCACGTCGCCGACCTCCCAGCGCCCGTTCCACTGCTGGGGGCCGGGCGCCGCGATGACAACGTCGCTGACGTCGGCGCGGCAATAGAAGAAGCCGCCAATGCTCGGCACCGTGACGCAGCGATCGGCGCCCACCGCGATGCGCTCGCCGCCGGGCGCGAACAAGGTCGCGTCGCGGTCGACCTGGTTGGCGATGCTGCCGCTCCAGAACAAATAGGCCGCGACCACGCGCCCATCGAAGGGCACATCGCGCACGTCTCCCGCGGATCGGGGCAGCAAGCCGCTGTTGACCTCGGGCGCGGCGATGGACGCGCTCATCAAGGTGTTGCCGGTCACGATGGCGCGGCCGAAGACGCGGTGGCTGGCGTAGAGCGCGTGCGGCTCGCCGTCTACCAGGGCCCACGCGCTCGAGGGCAGCGCGAGGAAGACGGCGATTGCCCACCAGAGTCGATACGTTTTGCAGATCACACAGACTGCCAAGGCGTTGATTCGTGGGCAGCATAGGCCCCAACGTGGCTATGCGGCAACTGCCAGAAATCTGGCGGGAATCTGGCGGGAATCTGGCGGGAGTCTGGCGGGAATCTGGCGGGAGTCTGTTGCGATGGGTGGGTCGCTCGCGCCAGCGATGTGCGCTGCGAAAACGTCGCGGCTAGCGCAGCTTGGGCAAGACCTGCGCGATGGGATCCAGGGCGGCAGCGCCCAGCGCCTTGCACCGCGCGGGGCTCCAGCCGACCGTCGGATCGGGCTGGTTCGCGGCATCCTTGAAGGGCATCTCGAGGGTCATCGACAGGCAGCCGAAGCGCTGCGCGATCTGGGTCGTGCACATGCTCATATTGGCCTCGCCCGGGGCGCCGCGCGGATAGCCATACGTGGTCTGAAAGTCAGGCGTCGCGGCCTGATAGGCGGCCTTGAACGTCTCGGTCAGATCGTCGAGGCGCGCGGTCCAGCCGACGACGCCTTCGGCGCCCGCGATGAAGTTATAGGGCAGCGCCTCATCGCCGTGCACGTCGAGGCAGAGGTCGACGCCGGTGCGATCCATATGATCTCGGACGCAGAGCACTTCGGGGCTGCGGGTCGCCTGGGGATCGTGCCATTCGCGGTTAAGGTTGGCGCCGCAGGCGTTGGTGCGCAGGTGGCCGCGGGTGCTGCCGTCGGGGTTCATGTTGGGCACGACGTAGATGACCGCGTGGTCGCGGATCGATCGGGCGAGGCCGTCGGCTGGATCGAGCAAGCGCGTCAAGAACCCCTCCATCCACCACTCGGCCATCGTCTCGCCCGGGTGCTGGCGCCCGATGACCCACAGCGCCCGGCGATCGTCGCTGGGCTCGCCCACCTGCACCATATCGAGGGCGCGGCCATCGAGCGTGGTGCCCAGGCGAAGCACGCGCACCCCGTCGGTCTGCTGGCAGCGCGCGAGCAGGCGGTGGTGCCGATCGAGGGAGTAGGGGGCGAAGTAGGCGAACCAGATCACGTCGGCGTCAGGCACGCACTTAAAGACCAGCGCGCCGTCGACGTAGGTCGTGTCGGGCACGCGCTGCCAGGTCTCTTGATCGGTGGACGATACGACGTGGTAGTCGCGCCAGCCGGCTGGATACGAGCACGCGCCCGCGTTCGTGATGCGCAGGCAGATGGCGGTGCCGGCCAGCGGCGCGTCGGGCGTGCCGCTGACTCGAAACGAGAACCACTGCCGGTGCTCGCCACCCGCGTCAACGCGAACGGCGAGTTGGATATCGGACGGGTCGCTCGCGTCGATGACCTCGATGTTGCCGCCGTCAAACTGCGCGTCGATCCACATAGTCGGCTCCTCGAAGGGGTGGGTGATGGTCGCTGGAAGATGATCGGTGCTGGCTGTTGGCCGCACATGTCGAGGCGTCGTTCTGGCGCCGGTCGACAGATGCTGGCTGCCGAGCAGCGGATGCGCGCGGACTCAGGGGCGTGGGTAAACGAGCCCGATGTCGCGCACGTCGGGGAAGTAGATCTCCCCGCGGCGGCTGACCAGCGTGAGCGCGCCCGACGCGGTGAGGCCAGCGCCCACGAGCACCGTGCCGCCGGGCATCGTGACGGCGTTATGGCCATAGCGGGGCTCGCTGAGGTCGCAATCGCTCGACAGCTCGCTGCCATCGAAGCGCGACGTCGCGCGGAGGCTGTCGCGCTGAGGGCGCAGCACCTCGCTGGTCGTTAACGCGGCATCCCCGCGGCGGCCGCCCAGCAGAATCACGCTGCCGTCGGGCAGCAGGTTGGCCGAGAATTCACCGCGGCCGGTGGCCAGGGTGCCCGCCTCGCCGCGGTTGAAGTCGCGGTCGATCAGCTCGATTTGCTGTGCGTACTCGGTGCGCTCGACGTTCGAGAAGCCGCCGATATACGCGACCTGCGCGCCATCATCGATCGAGATGGCGGCGTGACCGAAGCGGGCTGCGCCCATGCCCAGGTTGCCGCCGAGCTTCTGAAAGCAGCCCACCTCGGCGGTCGGCGTCTGGTTGGGATCGACACATGAGCCCTGGGCTGGGCGCACGGTGAACACCTCGGTGTCGGCGATCACGCCATCGGCGCCCAGGCCGCCCGCGATCATCGCGTACTCGGGGTCGTGCTGGACGCGGTTGGCCGAGTGCTGGCTGCGCGGCGTCCACAAGTCACCCTGCTGCAGCAGGCGCGGGCCGTTGCTGAAGTCGGCCGGGAAGTAGCGCCAGGTCGTCGGCACCGGGTCGCCGTTCGCGCCGCTTCCGCCCGTGATCAAGACGCTGCCACGGCCGTCATCGAGCCGCACGGCGCGATGGTGAAAGCGGCCCTCACTGGCGGGCAGCAGCGGCGCAATCTCTTGCACTGGCAGCAGGCTGTCGAGATCAACGATCGACGCCGATGCCGTCACGCGAGGTGTATCGCCGTCTATCCCCGTGATGCCGCCAAACAACAACACCGT
>JBNMOZ010000176.1:0-9800 GCA_051276005.1 Bradymonadia bacterium
CGCGGGGCTGCGCTTGGGTGAGATCTACGAGCAGTTCTACCGCGACGTGCTGTTGGCCGAGGCGCCAAATCTGACGGTCGCCGAGAGGCGCTACTACCAGGTCGAGCTGCGGCGCCAGCTGCTTCCGCTGCTTGAAGAATCACTGATCATTTACGAGACCAACATCACCATGAGCGAACGCATCGGCGCCCAGAACGAATGGGTCGAAGAGACCGAGGTGCGCGTCGCCCGCCTGCGCGCCCTGATCGAGGAGAACGCGAAGGCCGCCAAGAGTGACAGCGCGCCATCGAAGAAGAAGCGCAGCCGCCGCGTGAAGGATCGCGGGTGATCGACACCGAGACCGAAACCGAGACCCGCGCGCTTGGGCTTGATGTGGGCGATCGCCGCATTGGGGTCGCCATCAGCGACTCGACCTGGCTGATCGCGCAGGGCCTCGACGTGCTGCATCGCAAAGGGCTGGAATCCGACGTCGCCGGCATCCGGGCCCATATCCAGGCGCATGGGATCACCGACATCATCGTTGGCTGGCCGCTGCGGCTCAACGGTCGGCCCGGCATGCAGGCGCGCAAGGTTCAGATCTTCGCGAATGCCATCGAAGCCGCGCTGGGCCTGCCCGTCCACAAATGGGATGAGCGGTTGAGCACCGTCGCGGCGGAACGGATCCTGCGCGAGGGTCAAGTGCGCGGCAAGAAGCAACGCGCGGTCGTCGACAAGGTCGCCGCGACGCTGATTCTACAGGGCTGGCTTGACGCGCGGCGCGTCGCTGCTGCTCAAAACGAGACCCTGGTATAGTCGCGCGCCCATGACGCGCCTGGACCCATGAAACGCCTACTGCTCTTGATCCTGATCGCTGGCCTCGGCTTCGCCGGGTACGCCTACGTTCGCGCGACGCGGTACCTCGAAGCGCCGATGGGGCAGGGGGCGAAGAGCGTCGTCATCCCTCAAGGCGCGACCTATCGCGACGCCGTCAACGCGCTGCGGTCGGCCGGGGTCGTGACCGACTGGACGGTCTTCTATTGGATGGGGCGGTGGCGCAAGCTCGATCGCAGCGTCAAGGCCGGCACCTATGCGGTGAACCTGAGCTGGACGCCTCACGAGCTCATGGACCGCCTCGCCAAGGGGGCCTTGCCCAAGCAGGATCGCCTGACCATCCCCGAGGGCTTCAACCGATGGCAGATCGCCGATCGGGTCGCGAAGTTGGGCATCGATCGCGCTGAGTTTCTGCGACTGGTCGACGCCCAGGACGCCGAGGGGCAGCTGTTTCCAGACACCTACTATTTGCGCCCTGACGCGACGGCCGCCGAGGTGGTTCGGGTCATGCGGGCCCGGTTTCATTCGGTCTTCAAGGCGCTGCTGATCGGGCACCCCGACGCGGCGAAGTATCGCGACCCGATCGCCCTGCGAGGATTGGTCATCCACGCGAGCTTGATCGAGGAGGAAGGCGTCAATGATGACGATCGCCGCCTGATCGCCCGGGTCTTCGAGAATCGGCTGGCGAAGGGCATGCGGCTGCAGACCGATCCCACCTGCACCTACGCCGAGAATCTGTACAAGGAGCGGCCGCACCCGCGGTACTGCAAGGATCCATCGAACCGCTACAGCACCTACATGATCGACGGCCTGCCGCCGGGCCCCATCACCAACCCGGGGCGCTCGGCCCTCGACGCGGCGTTGCGCCCGGCCACTGGCCCTGACGCCGAAGGCCTGCTCTACTTCGTGGCGCGGCGTGATGGCAGCAAGGCCCACACGTTCAGCCGCACGTTCGATGAGCATAAGGCCAAGGTGCGCACCCACCTCACGGGGCGCGCCGACCCCAAGCGTCCCCCCAAGGTGCGCCCCCAGCCTGAGGAGCAAGAATGAGCGACGACGGTCGGATGGTCATCGAACTCAAGGGCGTCGACAAGCGGCACTTGGCCTTTGTGTGGCAGAAGATGAAGACGGGCCAAGAGCTCGAAGGGCAGGAGATCTTCATCGGGCGGTCGATGGCCGATCACCCCACTTGGTTCCCGATGTTCGACACGATCGGCCTGCTTGAAGGGGACGATGAGCTGCCCGACGGTCAAAACCCCTTCGCTCATGTGAGCATGCATGTGCTGGTCGGCTCGCAAATCTTCAACCGCGAGCCCCGCGAGGCCGAGATCTTCTATCGGATGCGGCTGCGTAAGGGCGACGAGAGCCACGCGATCATCCATATGCTGCTCGAGGTGTTTCAGCGGCACCTGGTCTGGGCGGTGCAAAACGCAGCGCCGGGGACCGAGCCGAACATCGACATGAAGGCGTACGGCAAGACCCTCAAGAGCCTCTGGCCGCTCAAGACGCGCAAGCTCTGGGAGCGGCTCGGCTTTGAAGAGCCTCCCGAGCTGCACTGATCGGGCGTAGGCTGCGCTGATCGGGCGTGGATCGTGATTTAGACACGACTCCGCTATAGTGCGAGCGTCCCGCTGGAGGTACGGCATGCTGGTTCGCGTCCGTCAGAGCACGGATGCGCCATTCGAGTTGACGAAGTCCGTCTCGGATCGCGAGCTCGACAAGCCTGCCGTCGCCGAACGCCTCGAAGAGATCGCCCAACTCGGTCGCTGAGCCTGAATGAAACGTCGTGGCTGGACCCTCCTCGGGGTCCTCATCTCGGGCGCGTTGCTCGCCCTCATCCTCACTCAGATCGATCTGGCGACCGCCTGGATGCGGCTGCGATCGGCCCACCTGAGCTGGCTCGCGGCGGCGACGGGGGCGGCCCTCCTGGTGCTCTTGTTGCGCGGCCTGCGCTTCTGGATCCTCAGTCGCGCTGCGCCGCTGGGCCTCGTCGTCTGTGCGGTCGGCATTCAAAACTTCCTGCTGCGCATCACTCCGTTTCGTGCGGGCGAACTCAGCCTGCCCTGGCTGCTGCACAAAGCGGCGGGCGAATCGGCAGCTGAGAGCCTGGTCGCGCTGCTTGTCGTGCGCGTGCTCGATCTGGTGATTGTGCTCGGGTGCGCGGTGGGGGCGGGCGTCTGGTGGTTCGGAGGCGCGCTGACGGGCACCCTCTACCTGCTCGCTGGCGGGGCGCTGCTGCTCGTCGCGATCCTGGTGCGCTTTCGCTGGTGCGTGGCCCTCGGCCTCAGGGTCGCCCGCTGGATCGCGGAGCGCACCGGGCTGGTTCGGGTCGCGTTCGTGCCCAAGACCCTCAATGCCCTCGACGCGGCCATCGCCGAGAGCACCCGGCTGTCACCGCGTCGCTGGGCGGGCCTCGCCATCACGACCGCGTCGCTGACGGTGGTGCACTTCGCGATCTACGGGTGCCTGCTCGCGGCCTTCGACAGCACGGCCGATGTGCGCCAGCTCGTCGTGGGCACAGCGTTTACGCAAGTCAGCAGCGCGTTGCCCATACCCACCGTCGGCAGCATCGGATCCTACGAAGCGGGCTGGATCGCGGGCTTCGTGTGGGTGGGGGTGCCGCTGAAAGAGGCGGCGCTGATGGGCGTGATGACCCAGCTGATCACGCTGGGCTACGCGGCGCTCTTCGCGCTGCCAGCAGCGGCGATTTTGCTGAGGGGTCGACGCTCGCGAGGCCGAGAGTAGGCGGCAGGCGTGGCGGCAGGCTTGGCGGCAGGCGTGGCGGCAGGCGGCCGAGCGCGAGCACCGCGGCTTTGAAGAGCCCTAAACCGGGAACTTGCGCTCGATGGCTTCGATCTCGGTGCGCAGGGCGGTGTCGTCGCCGATAGCCCGGTCGATCTTGCGGTAGGCCGCCATCACCGTGCTGTGGTCTTTGCCGCCGAAGCCGCGGCCGATGGCGGGGTAGCTCGCCTGCGTATGCTTGCGGCACAGGTACATGGCGATGCCGCGGGGATGGGCGATCGTGCGCACGCGGCGCGCGCCCTTGAGGTCGACCACCTTCACGTCGAAGTGCTCGGCGACCATCTTCTGAATCGTGTCGATGTTCAGCGTGCGTGCGCGCTCGTCGATGAGGCCCTTGAGCACCTCACGGGCGTACGCGATGGTCAGCGTGCGGCGGTTGAAGCTGGCGTAGGCGGCGATGCGGGTCAGCGCGCCTTCGAGCTCGCGCACGTTGGCGTGCACCATCTTCGCGAGGAAGAAGGCCACATCGGCCGGCAACTCGATGTCGTCTCGCTCGGCCTTGCGCTGAATAATCGCGACGCGGGTCTCGAACTGTGGTGGCTTGACGTCGGTGATCAGACCCCACTGAAAGCGCGAGCGCAGCCGCTCTTCAAGGTGGGGGATCTCTTGCGGCGTCTTGTCGCTGGTGACGATGATTTGCTTCTGAGCGGCGTGCAGCGCGTTGAAGGTGTGGAAGAACTCCTCCTGCGTGCGCTCTTTGCCCGCGAGCACGTGCACATCATCGACGAGCAGCACATCGCAGCTGCGCCGATAGCGTTGACGAAACTCGTCCATGCGCTGGCGAGAGATGCTCTTGATCACCTGGTTGGTGAACTCTTCTGCCGAGACGTAGACGATGCGGCTGCCGGGGCGCTTGTCGAGAATCTTGTGCGCGACCGCATGCAGCAGGTGCGTCTTGCCCAAGCCTGTGCCGCCATAGATGAACAGCGGGTTGAACGCTTGGCCGGGCTCACGTCCGACGGCGGCGCAGGCCGCGCCGGCCATCTCGTTGTTCGGGCCGACGACGTAGGTCTCGAAGGTGTAATGTGGGTTGAGCGGGAAGGCGTTGACCGGCTGAGGTGCCTGCGACGGGGCCGCCATGCCGGTCATCGGGGCGCTGACTTCGGGGCTGGGCTGAGGCGCGCTGGTCACCGTTCGGCGAGCCACCGCGACCGTCAAGGTCAGCGCGACCGGATGGCCCGCCGCCGTGCTGACGGCGTCCTCGAGCAGATCCTTGTAGTGCAGTTGAACCCAGTCGCGAAAGAAGGGGTCTCCCACCTCAAGCTCGATTGCGTTGGCACCCAGACCGACGTACCGCAAGGGGGCGAAGTAGGTATCGAAGTTCTCTTTCGTCACCCGGGCCCCGATGGCCGCCAACGCCTTTTCCCAAGTCGCCTTCAAAGTTCGAACGCCTCTCGCTGATACCTGTCCGTTGGCACCAGCGTGCCGTCCGAACCGCTCTTGATGTTGATCGCCGATGACGCCACGACTTGCCCAAGTCAACGCACGAATCCCCCTCGCTCATCGGTGTGCGGGGTGGACTCGGTGGACCCTGGCTGTGGGCCAACGGACGCTTACTCTAGCCCGCATTTTCGAGGAATGCACCCGGCCCAAATGCACCGCGTCGGCGATAGACGATCTCCTCTTGTGTTTTCAGTCCCTTACGCAACGGGATTTTTAGCGGCTTGCCACCTGCAAACCCTGTTTGACCCCCACGGTCCCCCGGGTGTTGACACAGTTCATCGGTTGTGATTCTCTTGCGCGCCTTTTTTGCCCGCAAACCGGGCCCAAATCACCAAGGGGACGCACTTTGATGGCGATTCCCGGTGTCAGGTTCGACAGGAGAGACCCATGTCCAAGCGGACGTTCCAGCCCAGCAATACCTCCCGCCGCCGCACCCACGGCTTTCGCGTGCGCTTGCGCACCAAGAGCGGTCGCGCGATTCTCAAAGCGCGTCGCATGAAGGGGCGAAAGCGTCTCGCCGCGACGACGTACCGCAAGTAGCGCGCGCCACGCGTGGCTTCGGCGCCCGCACCGCCCGATTCCGCGATCAGTGCCCCTGTGAATGACAGCGCACCGATCGCCGATCATCGCTTTCCTAAAGACCATCGTCTTCGCCAGCGTCGCGAGTTTCTCGCGGTGCAACGCGGGGGACGTCGAGTCACTACGCCTCATTTTGTCGTCTACGGACGGCGCAACGGGGGACGTCCGACCCGGCTGGGCATCACGGTGAGCCGAAAGGTCGGCAGGGCGCATACCCGCAACCGCATCAAGCGCTTGCTGCGCGAGGCGTTTCGACGTCAGGACTGGCCTGCGGGCATGGACGTCGTGTTCGTCGCGCGTCATGAGCACCCAGCTGACGCTTTGAGCGACGTCACCCGTGAGGTGGCCGATGCTGTGGAGCGTTTGCGCTCGGGGGCGGGACGAAAGCGCAGTGAGCGGCAGCGGCGCTCGCGCCAGAATCGCAGCGAAGGGCGTCGGCGCGGTTGACGCCGGCTCGGTCGCGTCTACATGACCTCAGCCCGAGAGCGGGTTGTCGAAAGTAGACCGAATGAGCGCGCGTTGATCTGCGGTGAGGGCGAGACCGAAATGCCCCAGCGATCCGTCAGGGTCGCTGGGGCATTTCGGGCCCAGCGATCACTCCAGAGCAGCCGCGGCGGACCCTTCTCGTCAAACTGCTCATATGATGCCGACCCGTCGGGTCGTCGCTTCGGGTGCCCGGGCGCCACACGGTGCCTGCAAACCCGCACGCAAGGATTCAGATGAACCTGCTGTCCCCGCAAGGCAAGGACGATGGCGATCAGAAGCGAATGCTCATCGCAGTCGTCGTCTGTGCCGGCATCCTGCTCATGTGGAACACGCTCTTCCCACAAGCGCCGGTGCAACCCAAGCCAGGCGACGGTCCCGCGTCGGCGGCATCCGTCGGCTCGGCATCGGCCGGCTCGACGGCATCCAAGGCCCGCACGATCGGTGAGACGCCCGACGCCCCTGCGCTGATGAAGCGTGAGGCGCTCGCGCAATTCGAGTTGCCGGGGCGCCACTCCGTACAAGTCGCCAATGACGGCCAGCTGTTCAGTTGGAACCTCGAAGAGGCGCAGTACCGCAACGATCTCGAGGGCGGCAAGACGGCCCCCTACCCGATCATGCACGACCTGGTCGTGGCCGAGGCGGGCAAGGGCCTGTTCATCGCGCCGCGCCTCGAGGTCGAGTTCGATGGCACCACAGCGCAGGGCACCTACACCGTCGTTTCCAAGAGCGCGACGGGCGCGACGGTCGCTTGGACCGACCCCAAGACGGGCGTCAAGCTCACCCGCGCCTACACGCTGGTTGAAGACGACTACACCGTCGATGTGACCCTGACGCTGGAGAACCCTGGCACCAGCAAGGTCGAATACGACCTCTCGGCCCTCATGGCCGGGGCGCAGAACAATGATGAGGCCGGCGGCAATATGTTCAGCCCGCCGGTCTATGCGTTCGAGGGGCTGTGCAAGCGCGTCGACGACTTCGAGCGTATGCCGGTCAACGCGCTGCAAAGCGACCTCAACGACCCTGACGAGAAGACCGCCTGGTTTGACGGCATCGCCTGGGCCGGTGTGGGCAATCGCTACTTCATGACCGGCATCGTGGTGCCCAAGGGCGAGGCCGAGAGCTGCACGCTCGATCTGGGCGCCAAGGCGGCCGGCATCGACGCGGCCAGCATCCCGGCGAACTTCACCGTCTTGACCACCCGCCTGGGGCTCAAGGGCGGCGAGATCACGGCGGGGGGCAGCGTGACCCGCAGCATTCGGTTCTATGTGGGTCCCAAGAAGCTCGACCGCCTGCGCGCGCAGGCCATCGACATGAACGACGCCATCGACTTTGGCTGGTTTACGGCGATCTGCATCCCGATGCTCTGGCTCATGCAGGCCTTCTTCGGCTTCGTGGGCAACTGGGGCCTCGCCATCATCTTGCTGACCGTCTTCGTGAAGCTCATCACGCTGCCGCTGACCATCAAGCAGTACAAGTCGATGGCTGCCATGAAGAAAGTGCAGCCCAAGCTCAAGAAGATCCAAGAGAAGTACAAGGACAACAAACCCAAACTGCAGCAAGAGATGATGGCGCTGTATCGGGCCGAGAAGGTCAACCCGATGGCCAGCTGTCTGCCCATGCTGTTGATGATGCCCATCTACTTCTCGCTGTACCGCACCATCTACTCTGCGGTGGAGCTGTACCGGGCCGACTTCGCGTTTTGGATCTCCGACCTCTCCGAGCAGGATCCCTTCTTCATCCTGCCGGTCGTGTTGGGCGTGCTGTTCTTGCTGCAGACCCGGCTCAACCCGAGCATGGGCGACAATCCTCAGCAGAAGCTGATGATGACCATCATGCCGGTCATGTTCACGGGCATGATGCTCTTCTTACCGTCGGGCCTGGTGCTCTACATCTTGGTCAACACCGGGCTGGGTCTGGTTCAGCAGATCTTCCAGTACCGCAAGATGGCCGAGGACAGCTCGATCCCCACCCCCGACAAGCGAACCCCCAAGAACCGAAAGCGGGCCAAATGAACCCCTACGAGACTGCCGTCGGCGTTGGCCGGGACTTCCTCAACGGCCTCTTCGAGCGCATGGAAATTGAGCTGAAGATCACGGACGGCCGCGTCGACGATGACGCGATCATCCTGCGCATCGAAGGCGAGACGACCAAGCTGCGGCGCCGCACCGATTTGCAAGCCGCGTTCTCCGACCTGTGCGCGCAGACGATGGCCCGCTCGATCGACGTGCGCTTCGTGCGCTGCGTGCTCGACATGGACGGCGACTTCGCGGCCCGCAAGGCGCTGTTAGAGACCGCCGCGGGCGACCTGGCGCATGCCGTCAGCGTCAGTGGCCGCAACGCCGTGCTCGACGGCCTGAGCAACAACGAGCGGCGCGTGGTGCACACCGCGCTCAAGGACCACGCCGCCGTCGCGACCCACAGCGAAGGCGAAGACGATCGACGCCTGCTGATCGTGACCTCCAAGGGTGCCCGCGGGGCCTGATCGGGGTCCTCAGCCCCAGCGCTCGTCGACGCGCTTTCTGCCTGATTCCAGCGGCTTGCGACGCCCGCAAGAAATTTGGACTAAACACCTGAAATCAAAGCGTTCCAGGCCTGCTTTCCCTTGAGTCACAAGGGCACGCCTGATAGACTCCTTCGTCCGCTGGTTGCAGACCAGCACCGGTGTTTTTTGGAGCCGTTCATGAGCGAGACGTCGACCGATCAGAGCCCCTCTCTCGGGTACTCCGCCGACAGCATCAAGGTCCTCGAAGGCCTTGAGGCGGTGCGCAAGCGCCCCGGCATGTACATCGGCGATCCCAACGACGGATCGGGCCTGCACCAGCTGGTCTACGAGGCCGTCGACAACGCCATCGACGAGGCTCTGGCCGGGCATTGCGACAAGATCACCGTGATCATCCACCTCGACGGCTCCTGCAGCGTCGAGGACAACGGTCGCGGGATCCCCGTCGGGATGCACTCCAAGGAGGGCGTCAGCGCCGCGCAGGTCATCATGACCGTGCTGCACGCGGGCGGTAAGTTCGACGACAACTCCTACAAGGTCTCAGGCGGTCTGCACGGCGTGGGCATCTCGTGCGTCAACGCGCTCTCCGAGTGGCTCACCCTCAGGATCTATCGCGAAGGTGGCGAGTTTCATCAGGAATACCGGATCGGCGATCCGCAGAGCCCGATGGCCCGGGTGGGCGACTCGGAGCGCACCGGCACTTTTGTGCGCTTCGCGGCCGACAAGTCGATCTTCACTGAGAACAACGAGTTCAGCTTCGAGATCCTCACCGCGCGCTTGCGCGAGCTGTCCTTCCTCAACAAGGGCGTGCTGATCGAGCTCATCGACGAGCGTGGCGAGGGCAAGCGACACGACTTCAAATACAAGGGCGGCATCTCGTCGTTCGTGCTGCACCTCAACCGCAACAAGACCGCGGTGCACGCCGACCCGATCTACTTCGATTTGATGAAGGAGGAGATCGGCGTCGAGGTGGCGCTGCAGTGGAACGACTCCTATCAAGAGAACGTGCTGCTGTTCACCAACAACATCCGCAACCGCGATGGCGGCACGCACCTGGCGGGCTTTCGCGACGCGTTGACGCGCACGGTGAACAACTACGCGACGGCCGAAAACCTGCTCAAGAACTTCAAGGGCACGCTGGCCGGCGACGACATCCGCGAGGGTCTCACCGCCATCGTCT
>JBNMOZ010000177.1:0-9779 GCA_051276005.1 Bradymonadia bacterium
CCATGCGCGCGACCACGGCGTCAGGCTCAAGCCCGACCTCGCGGGCATACAGCCGCATGAAGCCCTTGGCGTAGACCAGCGCAGGCAGCGCGTCCCAGTCGTCGCCTTCGATGGCCTCAAGTGCGACCACGCTGACGCGGGATCGCTCGCTGATGTCGCTCAGGCTCAGGCCGGCGCGCACGCGCGCGGATGCCAGCATGGCGCCTGGACTCTCGACAAAATTAGTAGGTTGGTTCATTGGGCCTCTCGACGCCCCGCCGCCGCCCGGATGGGACGGAGACGTTCAGCGCATTGGTCAGCCAGCGGGCTCTCGCCCGCATATTTCAGGCACAACTCGAAATGCTTTCGAGCGGCCTCAGAGTCGCCACGCCGGAAAAGAAGACGCCCCAAGTGGTATGCCGGTTCGGCATACGACGGGCATCTCTCAATGGCCTGGCGGAGATACTTGTCTGCAAGTTCAAGCTTGTTCTGCTTGAGGTAGAGCATGCCGAGGTTGTTGCGCGGCGGGCAAAGCTGCGGCGTCAGCATGATCGCATCATGAAAGTGCTTTCGCGCCTTCATGAGGTCGCCCTTCTTGAAGTAGGCCCAGCCCAGATTGTTCTGCGCGTGGCCCTGCTGGTCGTACAAAATCGTACTGGTCAGCTTCTGAAGGACTTTGATGGCCTCGTCGTAGCGCTCCATCGAGAGGTACGCGGCGGCGAGGTTGTTTTGAGCGTAGTAAAGGTCCGGCTGCAGCGCCAAAGAGCGCCGATAATGCCGGATGGCGTCGACCGGGCGACGCCGACCCATGAAGACCAAGCCAGCGAGCAGATGCGCGTCGGCGTTGTCTTCCTTGATCTCGATGCTCTTGAGGATCTCGAGCAGGGCCGCTTCGCCGCGTTCAGTTTTCTTGTCGAAAAAGTAGCCGTACGCCAAATCGTAGTGATACTGGGCTTGTTCTCGCTGATCCTTCACCTCGGATCTCGACGGACCACAGCCAGTGAGAGCCAAGAGGACCAGCGGGAGAACCCGACTGGGTCGCGAAAAGCGATTGCGGCAGAAATTGCGCATGGCGGCCGAGGTAGCACACACCAAATTCGGTCGTCAACGCCTTCGAGGCTAATTGTGCCTGTTGATGAGCACCTTTTTATCCGGCGCAAAAACACAAGAGTATTCGTCAGTTGGCTCAGGTATATGAAATTTCCCGTTCCAGCCCTTGATCGAGACTGGACAGACCGGTGTACCGGCCTCTATCGGGTCAGCCGACGACTTCGCGCAGGCCGTCGACCGGATGCAGGCGGGCGCCGCGCAAAGCGGGGAACATTGACGCGATCAGCGTGATCACGATCGCGCCGATGGCGGCCATCACATAGTCCCAGGGCTCGAAGACGACCGGCAGGCGGGCGATGCCATAGACTTTGGCGTCGAGGGTAATGCCATTGGCCAGCAGGCCCTCACACAGGGCGTACGCGGCTGCCATGCCGATCACCGTGCCCATCACGCCGATGGCGAGACCTTCCGCGAGGAAGATCATCAAGATGCTGCCGTTGCGCGCCCCCATCGCCTTGAGGATCGCGATGTCGCGGGTCCGCTCGAGCACCAGCATGATGAGGACACACGCCACGTTGCACGACGCGAGCACGACCATCACCGAGAGCACGACCAGGATGGCGAGCCGCTGGTAGGTCAGGCTGGCGAACAGGTTCTTGTTCTGCCGTCGCCAATCGAGGACCGAGAACTCCCCGTCACCGAGCGCCTCATCGATCTTTTCGCTGACGACGCCTGCCTGCAGGGGATCGTCGACCGCCACCTCGATGCCGACGACGTTGTCGCCCGTGCCGAAGAAGCTCTGCGCCGCCGACATCTCCATATAGACGAGCCGCGTGTCGTATTCGTGAAAGCCGGCTCGAAAGACTGCCGCGACCCGAAAGGCGCGCGTCGTCGGCACGTCGGCTTGGGCCCGCCATTCATCGGGGTCCATGCTCTTGAGCGGCGAGACGAGCGTGACGACATCGCCCGCCTTTGCGCCGACCTTGCGCGCGAGGTCTGCGCCCAGCAGCACGCCATCGAGCCCCTCTGCGCGCGTCGAGAGCGCCGCAAGGCTGCCATCGACGATGTATTCGGGCAGCGCGAGCACCTTGACCGCGCGCTCGGGGACGATGCCCTTGACGATCGCGCCGCTGGTGCCGGCTCCGCCAGAGACCATCGCGTTGTTGAAGGTCATCGGTGAGGTGGCGCGCACGCCCGGCACCTTGGCGATCTTGGCCTCGACCTCGCGATAGCGACCGAAGTTCGCGCCGTACTCACGCACGAAGACATGCGCGGTCACGCCGAGCACCTTCTCGCGGAAGGCCTGCTCGAAGCCAGTGGTGATCGAGAAGCCGCCAACCAGCGCTGTTACGCCCAGAGCGACGCCGCCCACAGCGAGCCAGGTGACCACGGATAACGAGCGTTTTCGGCGCGCGCGCAGATGCCGCGCCGCGAGAAGGAATTCATACACTTGGGGTTCCCTGGAGCGCTCGACGCGCTGCCGCGTGGATTCGACGAGGAAGGCGATCGCGCGACGAAGGCGATTCGGCGAGGAAGCTATTCGGCGACGAAGACTTCGAGGACGGGCTTGCCGGAGTTGTTATCGCTCACCAGGCCCGCCGTACAGAAGTCCTGTGGATACGCCAGGGTCGCCTCACGCGCCTGAGTGTACTTCGCGCAGGGGCTGGCGCCGACCGTGTCGGGCACGTCGCTGGTGCGACGCCAGGCGGCCCAGGCGAGGTCAACATGGGCCGTGGCAGCCTTGAGCGTCGTCAGGTAGTCGCCCTTGGGGCCGCGGACGGCACCGGGCCAGTCGATCTGAGAGAACGTGACCGGCAGCCCGTCCGCGAGAACAGGGATGCGCCGGTGATACTCGGTGATGGCGGCGACGTCGTCCGGTGCGGGCACGCCATTGAAGGGCGACTCCTGCACGAACGGGATCATCGACAGACCCACGAAGTCGGCCGTGCGCGCGTTGGTCGACCCAAGCAGGGGCTGCACGGTGCGCTCCCAGGCGCGCACGAAGGCCTCCATGCCGTCGTCTTCGAGGCCAAGCTCGTCAGCGATATCGGGCACGGTCCGGCGCTGGAACGTCGCCCAACTCAGACCCGGGCCCACCTTGATCGCGGGGTTCTCGGCCTTCACCGCGTCATAGACCTCGCGGTAGAGCGTGATGAAGTTGGTGTAGTCGTCGATCACCCGATCATCGCCGACACGCAGATGATAGTAGCGGTTCATCTCGAGGCCAACGGTGATGTAGTCGACGTTGGGCACCTGGGCCAACTCGATGAAGGCCGCCACGACCGCTTCACGATGGGGCAGCACGTCGAAGCGCGGATCATCAGCGCCGTAACACACAAAGATCAGGTCCTGGCCCGCCGGCGAGAGCAGATCGACGTTGACCGCGATCTTCTCGAAGCTGAGGCTGCGCTGCGTCGAGAGATCGTCAACCAACTCCTCGAGCGTGGCGCGCGGCTGGTAGCGCGAGGCGTCATCCGAGTCAACGCAGATCGAGGCGCGCCAGTCGACATAGGGCCGATTGACGACCAGACGGCCAAATTCGTTGCGAATCCGGTCGAGCGTGATGCCGTTATTGGTCGTCTCGACCAGCACCGCGAAGTCATCAGCATCGAGCGTGATGCCGCGCTGCTCCACCGTGAAGTTTCCAGCGCCTTGGGGCGCGTCGGGTTCGTCAGGCAGGGTCAGCGGCGGAGGCTGCGGCCCAACCGGGGCAGGATCATCGTCGCAGGCGGCCAGCCCTGCCAGGGCGAGCATTCCGATCAGCAAGGGCTTCATAGCGGGCAGACCTCTTGGGCTGGGAGTCGTCGCGGATGAGATTCGACGCGCAGGGTAACCGACTGGCCGGCTTCACCGACAGCCCGTCCCGCGCAACCCGCCGCAGACCGGCGTCGCACCGCGCTCAAAATTAGAGGGCCGGCGGCGGCCGACGATGTCAGTAGACGATGTCGTCCGGCCCGGTGGGCGTCGGCGAGAAGTCCGCTTCTTTGGGGGCGGACTTCTTCTTTGCGGCCTTCTTTGCAGCCTTCTGCGCGGCCTTCTCTGCGCTGCGCGTGTCGCGCCGCGGCTCGGGCGCGCGGCGCAGCGGCTGCGAATCTTGGCGGCCCAGATTGAGGTTGACCTTGTGCTCTACCCCCGTCAGCCGATCGACAACATTGCCGCGGTCGCCCCTGCTCTCGACCATGAAGTCCTCGATCATTCCGTCGGCCTGCGCGTCGACAATCGGGGACGCGCCTTCAGCCGAGGGCGAACGCGCGTCTTCGATTTGCGAGCCGCGACCAGCCTGTAAGAACGCCATGGTGTACGTGCCGAACAGGCTGCGGTCGCGCACACGCAGTTCGGTCAGGTCGTCGCGCCAAATGGCACCGATGAGCGCTTTGTCGGGCGTCTTGTCGGTGATCGTCTTCGCCGGCTTGCCGTATTTGCCGGCGGCCTTGCTCACGAACGGGGCAAACTTCGTCTGCCGCGCCACGGCCGTGCTGTACACGACCAAGACTTTGTAGAGTTGCTCGTCCTTGAAGAAGTAGTAGCGCTGGGCGGGGCCGTCATCGACGCGCACCATCGCCTCGCCATTGTTCGCGCTGAAGTCGTCGGCGACCAATGAGGCTTCATACCCCGAGGCGCGTCCGTCAAAGCGCACATAGGCCTTGCGAATCGCCTTCTTCTCGGCGCGCCTGCGGCGCATGACCTTGTCGACCACGAGGGTGTCGGCGTACTTGATCTTGTCGGCGAAGCGCGCGTCAATTTCGTCTTCGAGCGCCTCGAAGACGGCCACCGAACTGGCACCCCAATCGAGCATCTTCAGGATGGCTGAGACGCCCTTCTTGGGCGCGGGCGCCTTCTCTTTCCCCGCGTGCGCGGCGGACGTGAGCGCAACGATGAGACCCAGTACAACAGACAGGCGCATGAACATACTCCGACCGACGATCATCGAGACTATAGACCACAGGGTCAAAGCAGGCGCAAGCTGAGCGATGGACCCGACGAACCACGGCTACTGGCGACGCTTGACAGTCATCGCAGCCGCCCATAGTTTGCCCCTCTTTTCAGGCAATCACCCAGTATTTGCGAGTCGTACATGAGCGCAGCCCCATCCCGACTGGCGGGGTGTGCAGTGCTGGTCCTGGCTATGGGAACCGGCAGCGCACAGGCCCAGGTCAGCGAGGTCTCGACCCTGTGGCGTCAATGGACGGTCCTGGATCGACAGCTCCGTGATGCGCGAGATGAGGCGGCCCGTGCCCGCAAGGCGGCAGCCAAGCGCCGGGCTGACCGGACCGCCCCCACCGCGCCACCGGCCGCGCCAAACAGTGAGTGAGTCCCGACGCGCTGACCCGCGAGTCGTTGTTCAAACAACGACGCAAGCGAGACGACGAGCCCTGCAAGAAGGACCGTCGCCGCCCCAACGGGGCTGTGGATTGAGCGCCGCGACTTTGAAGGACAGTGAGAGGACCGAGACGTGATCACCCCCTCCGATCCCCAGGCGAGCCCCTGGAACTTCTACGGTCAACCGACGGCCTTCGTCGGGCGTGTACGCGAGCTGCATCGGCTGCGCGAAGCCGTGCGCAACGCCATCGACGATCGGGGTCGCCAAGCGGTCTTGGTCGTTGGTCCAGCCGGCATCGGCAAGAGCCGTCTGATGGCCGAGTTCGTTGCAAACATCGAAGATCACGTCTCGCCGATCACGCTCATCAACGCGGTCTGCCGATCTGATGGCCCGCCCTATCAGGTCTTCAACAGCTTGCTGCGCCAGCGCTTCAGCGTGCCCGCCGAGCTGCCGCCGGCTGCCGCGATCGTTCACCTGGGTGCAGGCCTCGCGTCGTTGCTGCCCGATCCGTCCGACGCCGAAGAGGCCTCGCATTTCATGGGGCATCTGGTCGGGCTTGAGCTGAACGACTCCCCGCATATCAAGCGCGTCGACAGCGATCCCCGGCTGATCCAGGATCGCGCGTTGGAGTGGTTCGCACGCATCCTGGCGGTCGACGGGCGTCGCCGACCCGTCGTGATCTGCATCGACGATTTGCATAACGCGAGCGATGAGTCGCTGCAGCTGCTGCACACGCTCTCGCTCAAGATCGCCGAGGTGCCGCTGCTGTTCCTCGCCGGCGCGCGCACGCCCGACCGCCCGGCGCTGCAGGCGTTCGCAGACACCGTCGCCGCGATGGGCGAGACGCTGGAGCTGACGCCGCTCTCGGACCGACAGGGCCGCCAAGTGCTCGAGTCGCTCCTTGAGCGCGCAGACACGATCCCGGCCGACTTTGCGCAGCTCGTGCTTGAGCGGGCCTTCGGCAACCCGTTGTCGATCGAGCAGATCGTCGAATTGCAGATCGAGCGCGGCGCCATCGACATCGAGGACGCGCAATGGCAGATCCGCCCCGAGCTGCTCGACGACACTCGCATTCCGGGCACGTTGCGCGACGTGGTGCGCAGCAAGCTCGACCGCCTCTCGCCCCTCGAACGCGGCCTGCTTGAGCGGGCGGCGACCATCGGTGAGCGGTTCTGGATGGGCTGCCTGAGCATGCTGCGGCGCGTCGACGAGGGCCACCTGTGGGACGACACCGATCGTTTCTGGACCACGGATCGTCGCGAAGAAGAGCTGCACGCCGCCGTCGAGGCGCTGCGCCATCGGCACATCTTGCAGCGGTGGTCGGAGTCGGACCTGGCCCGCACGCGCGCCTACCAGTTCAAGCACAGCATTGAACGCGAGGTGCTCTACGAGGGCATCGAGGGGCCCCGGCGCGCCCGATATCATCGCCTGATCGCGCAGTGGCTCGAGACCCGTGGCGCCGAGCGCCGCGACGCCCTGGTGGAGCGCATCGCGCATCACTGGGAGCGAGGACACCACCCGCGAAAAGCCGCCGGATACTACATCGAAGCGGGCGATCGCGCGGTGGCCCGCCACGTCAACCAAGAGGCCATCGCGTTCTTGAGCTCTGCCCTGTCTTGCCTGACCGACGACGACGCGGCCGACCGCCTCAAGGTCTTCCACAAGCTGAGCAAGGTGCACTTGCTGCTGGGCGACAACGCCGAGGCGTTGGGGCACCTCAACGAGATGCTGCGCCTGGCCTGGCTGCTCGACGATGAACGCCAGGGCGGGCTCGCCTTCAACAAGATGGGGCGTGCCTACCGCGGCCTGGGCGAATACGATCTCGCCATCGCGCAGTTCAAGAACGGCCTGGCGCTGTTCCGCCGCGTCGAAGACATCGCGGGAATCGCCAGCTCAGCCGACGACATCGGTCGGGTGTACCTGATGCGCGGCGACCTGGCTGCGGCCGAGGATCGGGTCCGCGAAGGGCTGCGACTGCGACGTTTCCTCAACGATCAGCGCTCGGTCGCCGTCTCGTTGCACCACCTGGGCAAGATCTTCACCAGCCGGGGCGACTTCAAGGCGGCCGTGCCGATCATGCGCGAGGCGCTCGAGATCGCGCGCAGCGTCGATGACGAACGCACGGCCGCTGACGTGCTCACCAGCACCGGCGCCATCTGCTATCACCGTGGCGAGCATGAGCAGGCGCTGACGTTGTGGAACGACGCGCTCTCGACCGCCCGAGTGCTCGGTGAGCGCCGCCTGCAGGGCATCTTGCTCAACAACATTGGCGAGACCCTCTGCGTGCTCAATCGCACCGGCGAAGCCAACGATCCGCTGCACCAGGCCATCGAGCTGCTCGAGGCCGTCGGCGATCGACGCGCCTGCTCGGACGCGCTGCGCAACTTGGGCGCGATGCACCTCAAACGCGGCGAGTATGCACAGGCGCTTGAGTACACCGAGCATGCGCTGGAGGCGGCGCGCGATGTGGGCGCCCTGGGTCAGGCCGGCCTCGCAGAGCGCAGCCTGGCCGAGGTGTGTTCGCGCACGCTCTACGACGACGCGCCCGATCGGGAGGCCCGCATCGACGCCGCCGCCGCACATTACGCCGCCGCGATCCGCGACCTGCGCAAGGTCGGCTTCGAGGCTGAGTTGGGCTGGGCGTTGCTGTCGCACGGCTCGTTTTTGGCCGAGGTGGGCCGGGTCGCCGAGGCACAGGCCCAGCTGGAGCGCGCCCACGCGCTGTTCACACGCTTGGGCATGAAGGACGCGCTCGAGCGCACCGAGCGGGTTCGGAGCGTCCTCTGAGTCGGCCCCGCATGGGTTCGCGCGGGCTGTCGGGTTTGCGCCGGCTGCTCGGCCTGATCGTCTTGGCCAACCTCTCGGTGGGCGCCGCACAGGCCGCGTTGATCGCGCCGCAGCCAGGCGAGACGGTGACGCTGCTCGAAGAGCATGTGATGCTCGTCTTCGATCCGCTCACCGGTGACCAGACCCTCGTCATTCAGCACGTCGTGCAGGGCACCTCGACGCCGTTCGGGGTGCTCATTCCAACCCCCAAGCCCGCCCAGGCTCGCATCGTATCCAGCCGACTGCGCCGGGCGATCCGCAACCGCCTGCACCCGCGTGGCCGCCTGCAACGCACGCTGGCCGTCGACTTCATCAGCTGGGTCGGCGGGTGCGCGCTGCGCGACGTGGGCGACGCGGTGCCGGGCGCCTCAGCCGAGGCCTCCAAGAGCCGCGCACCCAACGCGAGCGCCACGTCGCTGGGCACTGCGCCCGATCCCATCGACGATTGGTTGCTGCGCAACGGGCTGACGCTCTCGCCGGCCCAGGCCACGTGGCTTGAAGAGCTGCGGCGCATCGGGTGGTCGGTGACGGGCGTGTTGATCAAACCCCGCAACGACGGCCCCAACCCCCCAGACCGCCTCTTTGGCCCGGTGATCGCCCTGACGCATCCGGCGACAGAGCCGGTGTATGCGACCGGGCATCCGCCATATGCGCTGACCGGCTCAGCAGAGCAGCGGCCGATGATCGAGATGGCCGTGCTCACAGAGTGGGCCGTCGATCTCGATCTGGCGGGCGCCTATGAGCCGTTCTTCGCGGCCACTCTGACCCGCCGCGGGGTGCAGCGCATGGCCTCTGAAGCGGGCGGGCTGCCCTGGACCTTCCGACGCGACGGCACCCTGACCGCGTACACGCTCGAAGCCGGACGCATCCCCCCGATTGTTCGCTTCGCGCGGACCGATCCGCGGGAGCAGCGCAAGCCGCAACCGTTGCCGCGCATTCGCGAGCATCGCCTGCGCGTCCCCGTCGAGTTGGTCTTGGTCTTGGTCGTGTTGTTGGGGTGGGCCTGGCTGAGATTCGGCGGCAAGCTGCGACGTGGCGGTCGGCTCAGCGGTTCTTGACCAACCAATCGCGCACCGCGAGGCAGGGTGCGCTGGCGGCGCACTCGACGAGATCGCGCGCAGTCGGGTTGCTCTCAAAGAATGCCTGCCGATCCGCCTCGGTGAGACTCTCGAGCGGTCGCTCGTCAAGATCGAGCAGGCGCATGACCTCGATCGCCCCGCCCAGGCCGTCGGTCACCGCGAGCGCCAACCGCCGCGTATAGATCTGCAGACCCAGCCTTGCGGCGCTCGCCGGCACATCTTGGAAAGACGCAAGCACCTGAAGTGCGAGTGTTTTCAACATCTCGTCATGGGGATCAATGACGGGTTGGACCCAAGCAGCCGCCGCCGCAGTCATCGCCGGATCTGCTGCGATTGAGCCGCCCAGCCCCAGCAGATCGAACACCGCTGCGAGGAAGCCCAAGAAGCCAGCCTCGTCCAAGACTTCGGCCGGCAGCGTGCCTTCAGCGAGCACAGCGAGGCCGCGCCCCACCAAGAAGCTGCGGCCGGGTTCGGGGACGCGCGGCAACAGCGCGTCGCCAATGCAGACCACCGGCACCGCGTCG
>JBNMOZ010000178.1:0-9777 GCA_051276005.1 Bradymonadia bacterium
AGAGCAGCCAATTCGCTCAATCCACCGGATAAGGTGACCAGTTTGGCGCGGTCTGATGGGGCTAAGCTCCGGTTCAGCGGTGGGCCACGCTCACGTATTTGCGCCGATGTTGGTGCACAAATTATCGTTTGTCTGAACATGTGTTCATGCCCATATCATGGGTTCGACTGGAGGGAAAATTTCGAGCACGGGTTGTGAGCGGATCCGGCTGGATCCTACTGGATCCACCTGTTTACATGCAGCACACATGTGGTATGCCGACATGTAGGACACCGCTATATGTAGCGGTCGAATTCGAGGTTTGGAGGTTTTTTCCAAACGGCTGGTTTCGCCATTGACTGACAGCCCCCGAAGATTAGGATGGGTGAAGGTGGGAACAGGTGGTTGATGTTCCCATGGAGAGAGCAATGGCGCCCGAGCCCGTAAATCCCGACGTCCCTGCCTTCGACTTGGAGGGACAGCACGACCATACGGTCGACGGGAAGGGTCGCGTCAGCATTCCCGCTGAATTTCGGGGCCAACTCGGCCTGACCGAGGCGGATGAGTTCGTCGTGACCCGGCACTTCAATCAGCGGTGCCTGCTCATCTACCCGCCGTCCGCCTGGGTTGGGTTCAAGGCCCAGATCGAGGCGAGCGAGCCCAAGATTCGACCGATCCTTCGCCGGGTGGTCGCGGGCAGCGCCCGCCGGGTCCGTATGGATCGGCTGGGTCGCATTCAACTGCCGCAGGTGCTGCGCCGCTTCGCGCAGCTTGACGGCAAGTGCTTCGTCGTTGGCCAAGGCCAGCGGATCGAGGTCTGGGACATTTCGGTGTGGAACGAAATGTTCGATCCCGAGCGCTTGCTGGACCTCGACCTGACTGGGCTGAACCTCTGAGGAGACAGTCGTCACGGGCCTGCGAGCGCGTGAACGATTTCAATGGCGCGCCATGCGTGCAGAGAAATGCGTGCAGAGAACTGCGTGCAGAGAACTGCGTGCAGAGAACTGCGTGCACAAAACTGTTTGGAGAGAATTGCGTGGAGAGACCCATGCGCGCCGAATCTGAGCTCCAGCGCTCAGGCCCGCATCACCTGCCGGTCCTGGCCGAGGCCGTGCGCACGATCGCGGCGGCCCGACCAGGCGAGGTTTGGGTCGACTGCACGCTCGGCTTTGGCGGCCACGCACGAGCACTGCTCGACGCCGGCGCCACGGTCTATGGGGTCGATCAAGACGCCGACGCGCGGGCCTTCGCGGCCGACCTTCTCGCCGAATACGACGGACGGTTCTTTCTGCTGGCCGGCAACTTTCGGGTGGTCGGCTCGCTCCTCGAAGCCGCGGGGGTCACCGCGGTCGACGGCCTGCTCGCCGACATCGGCGTCTCGTCATTCCAGCTTGATCAGGCGCATCGCGGCTTCGCCTTCCGGCACGCCGGTCCCGTCGACATGCGCATGAACCCCGACGCCGGTCGCCCCGCGCTGGCATTGATTCGCGAGAGCGCGGTGGGCGAGTTGGCCGGTCTGATTCGCAGCCTGGGTGAGGAGCCCTTCGCCGGCCCCATCGCCCGCGCCATCAAGGCCTGGGCCGACACCGACGGCCCCCACGACACGGTGCAGCTCGCTGAGGTCGTGCGCGGCGCGCTGCCGACCAAGGTCGCCCGCACCCGCGGCCGTCACCCGGCCACGCGCACCTTCCAAGCGCTGCGCATCGCGGTCAACGACGAGCTGGGGGCCCTCGACGACCTGCTCGCCGCGATCCCAGATTTGATGGCGCCGGGCGGCCGCGCGCTGATCATCACCTTCCATTCCCTTGAGGATCGCCGCGTCAAGAAGGCGTTCGCGAAGCTCACGCGCCCGGCGCAGTCGCCTCGGCGCGGGTTGCCTCCGCCCACGAGCGAGCCACCGCCGTTCATCGCGCTGACGCGCAAGCCGATCATCGCCGACGCCGCCGAGACCGAGACGAACCCGCGGGCCCGCAGCGCCAAGTTGCGGGTGATCCAGAAGCGCCCGGGGAGCACCGCGGCATGAGGTTCTTCGTTCTCAGCCTGGCCACGGTCGCCGCCCTCGCATGGTGCGCGATCCGCGTCGTCGAGGAGCGCAACCAGAGCGTCGCGTTGGCCTACAGCATCGCTGCGGAGACCCGAACGCAGCGCGGCCTCGAAGAGGAGCTGCGTCAGCTGCGCATCGACCGCGCGGCGCTGCTCGATCCGACCCGTCTGACCCCAATCGCCAAGCGCAACGGGCTGATCGTGCCCACGCCCGATCAGGTGGTCGTCGTCGAGGTCGCCGATGGGCCGTAACGTCTTCCGCCGCCGCACCCCCATCGAGCCGGGGCCTCGCAAGGGGCGCATGCTGATCTTGTCAGTGTTCCTGGCGCTGGCCTTCGTCGGCCTGATCTTTCGCGCCTGGCATCTGCAAGTGGTGCGCAACGACCACTACGTCGGGCGCTCAGCGGGCCAACACGAGACCACGATCACCCTGCGGGCCAGCCGCGGCGCGATCCACGATCGCAACGGCCGCGAGCTCGCGCTGACCGCGATGGTGCCGTCGGTCTTTACCGATCCGCGCGGCATCAAGAACCCCGCCGCAGCCGCCGCGGCTCTGGCGCCCTTGCTGGGCATGGACGTGGCGACGCTGCAGAGCCGTCTCGCGCGCAAGAAAGAGTTCGTCTGGCTCAAGCGCCAGATCAGCCCCGCGATCGCGGCTCAGATCATGGCGCTCAAGATCGACGGCATCGCGCTCAAGCAGGAGCCGCGGCGCTTCTATCCCAACCGCGGGCTGGCCGGACCCCTCATCGGCTTCGCCGGCATCGACGGCATCGGCCTCGAAGGCATCGAGCGCGACTACGATCGGTACTTGCGCGGCAAGGAGTACACCCTCGAAGGGCTGCGAGACGCCTCGGGCCGCAAGGCCATGCCTGGCGGCTCCGTGCCGCCCGAGCACCTGTCGGGCTACAACGTGCAGTTGACCATCGACGCGCGCATCCAGCAGCTCGCCGAGTCGGCGCTGTTCGAGCAGGTCAAGGCCATGCGCGCGGCCGGCGGCGTGGTCATCGTGATGGATCCCAAGACCGGCGACGTGCTGGCGATGGCCCAGACGCCCGTCTTCGATCCCAACTTGTTTCGTCAGGCCGAGCCCGCACATTGGCGCAATCGGCTGCTGACCGACGTGCTCGAGCCCGGCTCGACCATGAAGCCGCTGCTGATCGCCGCCGCGCTCGATCTGGGCAAGGTGCGGGCGGATCAGGTGTGGGACGGCATGCACGGGCGCATCCGCGTCGGTCGCAAGTGGATCACCGACGTGCACGGCGTCAAAGAGATGACGACGCTCGAGATCATCCAGCGCAGCTCCAACGTGGGCGCGGTGCAGGTGGCTCAGCGCATCGGGAAGCAGCACTTTCACGGGTACTTGCGCGCCTATGGCCTGGGCCAGCCGACGGGCATCGGCCTGCGCGGCGAGCAGGGCGGCACGCTGCACGACTACACGCGCTGGGGCCAGATTCACCTGGCGACGCATGCGTACGGCTACAACCTGAGCGTGACGCCTCTGCAGATGGTGCGGGCGATCTCGTCGATCGCCAACGGCGGCAACCTGATGCGGCCGCGGCTGGTCAAGCAGGTCACAGACGCGCGGGGCAAGACGGTCGAAGCCTTCCCCGTGCGGGTCGTGCGGCGGGTGCTGCAGAAGCGCGCCGCGAAGCAGGCCGCCCGCGGCATGATCATGGTCACCCAAAAGGGCGGCACCGGTCGCCGCGCGCGGATCCCCGGATTCATCGTCGCCGGCAAGACGGGCACGGCCAACAAGGTCGACCCCCTCGTGGGTGGCTACAGCAAGACCAAGGTGACCAGCTCGTTCGAAGGGTTCGTGCCGGCGCACGACCCCCGCTTGGCCATGTACATCGTCATCGATGAGCCCAAGGAGGCCCGCTACGGCGGCCTGGTCGCGGCGCCGATCTTCGCGAGCATCGCCCGCGAGGCCCTGCCGTACTTGGGCGTCGAGGCGACCGAGCCCTATATCGCCGAAGACTTCGAGCATGAGGACTGGGCCGACCCCGCCGACGGCCTCGATCCCCAGGCGCGCCCTTGGTGGTTCGAGGAAGCCGTCTTGGCGGGCGCACCGGCGCACCTTGTCGTGCCCGATCTGCGGGGCGCGGCGCTGTCCGAAGTCGTCGACACGGCGGCCGATCTGAAGATGAACCTGGCCATCGAGGGGGCCGGCCTGGTGATCAGCCAGCGCCCCAAAGCCGGCGCGCTGCTGCCGCCCGACGCGACGATCGCGGTGACCATGGCGTTGCCGGGCACCCCGCCAAAGCAGAAGGTCCAGTGATGGACCCATCGGCGACACACACCCTCGCAGACCTGATCGCGGGCATCGACGGCCTGCAGGTGGACGGCGACGTGCAGATCGAGATCTGCCAGGTCACCCATGACAGCCGCGCGATCATCCAGGGCGGGCTCTACGTCGCGTTGCCCGGTCGATACTACGACGGCGCGCGCTATGCGCCTGACGCGATCGCCCGCGGTGCAGCCGCGATCCTGTTGGCCGGCGACAGCCCGTTCGCGCAGAACCGCGCTGTCGACGCGCCGGGCGTGACGATTCTGCGCACCGACGCGCCCCGCCCGGTCATGGCCGAGCTCGCCGCTCGCGTGCACGGGCATCCATCACGCGGCCTGTCGCTGGTGGGCGTCACGGGCACAAACGGCAAGACGACGACGACCTCGTTGCTGGCCGATATGGTCGCCTGCGCGGGCTATGCAGAGGGCCTCATCGGCACCAATGGCGTGCGCATCGCGGGCTCCGATCGCAAGGCCAAGTTGACCACGCCGGAGTCGCCCGACCTGCAGGCCCTGCTCGCCGACATGGTGGCCGCCGACGTGCGGGTTGCCGCGATGGAGGTCAGCTCGGTGGGGGTCGCCGAAGAGCGCTGCGCGGCCTTGCACTTCGCCGCCGCGGGCTTCTTGAACCTGTCCGTCGACCACCTCGATTACCACAAGACGATGGCGGCCTATGGGCAGGCCAAGCGGCGCTTGTTTACCGAGCTGATCGGCCCTGATGGCGTCGCCATCATCAACGTTGAAGACCCGTTTGGCGCCGCGCTCGCTGCCGGCTCCGACAGCGTAGCCGGCTCTCCAAGCGCTGACATTACGGCCACCATCTGGTCGCTCGAGATCGAGAACCCGAGCGCTGACGTGCACATCCGCGACCTGGTCGTCGACGCGGCCGGCATCGCGGGCACGCTCGTCACGCCCAAGGGCGAGGTGCCGTTCGAGTGCCCGTTGGTGGGTCGCTACAACGCGGTCAACGCCGCGCTCGCGGGCGCGCTGGCCCTGGCCGTCGGCATGCCCAAGGGCGCCATCGCTGGCGCGTTGCAACGCGCCGCGATCGCCGGCCGCATGCAGGCGTTGCCCAACCCCCACGGCTTCACGGTCGTGGTCGACTACGCGCATTCTGACGACGCTATCGACCGCGTACTCGCCGCGCTGCGCCCGCTGACTGTGGGCCGCTTGTGGTGCGTGTTCGGCTGCGGCGGCGATCGCGACGCGACCAAGCGCGGGCCGATGGGCCGGGCAGCCGCGGCGGCCGACGTCGTCATCATCACCAATGACAACCCGCGCAGCGAAGATCCGCAGGCCATCGCCCAAGCCGCGTTGGCCGGCGCCGTCGCGGCGGGTCGACCACAAGCACAGGCGCCGACGCCGGGTCACTGCTGGGTGCAGCTCGATCGGGCGTCCGCCATCGCCGCCGCCATCAGCGGCGCCGCGCGGGGTGACACGGTGCTCATCGCCGGCAAGGGCCACGAGGCCTGGCAAGAGATCGCGGGCGTGAAGCATCCCTTCGACGACGTCGCCGTCGCGCGTAAGGCGCTGGAGGCCTGGGCATGAAGGCGCTGTCGACCACCGATCTTCAGGCCATTGGCGGCGAGCTGGTGCACGGCCCCCAGCGCGCGCTGGGCCCCCCGAGCATCGACACCCGAACGCTGCAGCCGGGCGATACGTTCTTCTGCGTGCGCGGTCCGCGGTTTGACGCCCATGACTTCGTACCGACGGCGGTCGCGGGCGGCGCTCAGGTGATCGTCTGCGCCCGATCAGCGTCGCGTCGAGTGGTCGCCGCGATGGGCGAGAGCGACGTGACGGTCATCTCGGTGCCGTCGCCCGTCCAGGCGCTGAGCCAGTTGGCGCTGCGCCATCGACTGCGCTTTGCCGGCACGGTCATCGGCCTCACTGGATCGTCGGGCAAGACGACGACCAAGGAGATGGTCGCCGCTGTGCTTGAGACGGCGGCGCCGACGCTGCACACGGCCGGCAACCTGAACAATCATCTGGGTGTGCCCCTGACGCTGCTGCGCCTGCGCGACGCGCATCAGTATGCGGTCATCGAGATGGGCATGAGCGATCGCGGTGAGATTCGACACCTCTGCGAGCTCAGCCGTCCGCAGATCGGCGTGATCACCTCGGTTGGCGCGGCGCATCTCGAGACGCTCAAGCATGTGCGCCACGTCGCCGACGCCAAGGGCGAGTTGCTGGCCATGTTGCCGACCACCGGGGTGGGGGTCATCCCGTCTGATGTCGCTTGGCCCTGGCGGTTGACGCGCGACATTCGCGCCCCGTTGATCGCTGTCGGCCAGCGCGCTGAAGACGACGTGCGCCTGACGCATGTGCGTGAAGGCAAGCGCGGCGCGATGGCCCGCGTGCATGCGGACGGCGAGATGTGCGCGCTGCGCCTGCAGATGGCCGGCGTGCACAACCTGTCCAACGCCGCCCTGGCGGTGGCCGTCGGGCGTCATCTGGGCGTGTCTCTGCGCGATTGCGTGGGGGCCCTCGAGGCGGTCGCTGCGCCCTCGATGCGCGGCGAGGTTCGCACCCTCGGCGATGGCACTGCGGTGGTCCTGGACTGCTACAACGCCAACCCGCAGTCGATGGCGGCGTCGTTGGCGGCGTTCGTCAAGCGGGCGCCGCAGGGCATCGTCGTCTTGGGCGACATGCTCGAGCTGGGCGATCTCGGCCCCAGCGCGCACGCCGAGTTGGGCGCTGCCGTGGCGAAGGCGTCAGGCGATCTGCGACTCATCGCGGTGGGCGCGTACGCCGACGTGGTGGCCGAGTCTGCGCGTCGCGCGGGCCTCAACGCCGTCGAGAGCGTGCCTGATGCGCGCACCGCGGCCCAGGCGCTGGCCCTTCGCACACCGGGTCGGTCGATTCTCTTGAAAGGCTCGCGAGGCATCGGCCTCGAACGCGTCTACGCCACCTTGAGCATGGAGCGTACCTAAGTGGTCGTCTGGCTTATGCTCGAACTGCGGGAGTATTTCCCGCCTCTCCGAGTCTTTCGGTACGTCTCTTTTCGGGTCATCGCGGCCATGCTCACCGCTTTGGCGATCAGCTTCCTGCTGCACCCGTGGTTCATTCGGCGGCTGCAGTCGCGGCAAATCGGCCAGATCGTGCGCGACGATGGCCCCGAGAGCCACTTCAGCAAGGCGGGCACCCCCACGATGGGCGGCTCGCTGGTGCTGTTCTCGGTCGTCATCCCCACGGTGCTTTGGGCCGAGTTGAGCAACCTGTACGTCTGGGCGGCGCTGACCGTGACCGTCAGCTTTGGCGTCATCGGCTTCATCGACGACTACCTCAAGCTGCGATTCAAGAACACAAAGGGCCTGTCGGGCCGCTACAAGTTGCTGTTTCAATTCATAGTTGCGGCGTTGGTGCTGGTGGCGTTGTTCCGCGAGCAGGCCGGCTTCAGTCGAACGTTGTACCTGCCGTTCGTCAGCCCTGAGCGCTTCGCGCTTGAGCTGCCGCTGTGGGCGTTCATCCCGTTCGCGGTCATCGTCATCGCGGGCTTCAGCAACGCGGTCAACCTGACCGACGGGCTCGACGGCCTGGCCATTGGCCCCGTCATCGTCGCGGCCGGCACGTTCTTGATCATCGCCTACGCCACCGGCTCGACGCTGTACTTGCCCCTCGAAGACGGGACGTTTCATCAATTCGTCTTGGCGGACTACCTGAAGATACCCCACGTCGACGGGGTCTCTGAGCTCGCGATCTTCGCGGCCGCCATCATCGGCGCGGGCGTGGGCTTTTTGTGGTTCAACACGTTCCCCGCGCAGGTCTTCATGGGCGACGTCGGCAGCCTCGCTCTGGGCGGCGCCGTCGGCATGCTCATCGTGCTGACCAAGAGCGAGTTCATCTCGCTGATCATCTGCGGCCTGTTCGTGGTCGAGGCCTTGTCCGTCATCGTGCAGACGACCTCGTACAAGCTGACGGGCAAGCGCGTCTTCCGCATGGCGCCCATTCATCACCACTTCGAAAAGCTCGGCTGGCAAGAGCCCAAGATCGTCGTTCGCTTCTGGATCATCTCGGTGATGTTGGCCCTGGTCGGCCTCGCCAGTTTGAAGCTGAGGTAGCGATGCGCCTTGGGAAAAAACAGGCCGCGACGTCGGCCCCCCCCGTCGAGGGGGCGACCATCTTCGTGCAGCAGACCTATGATCGGATTCTGCTGGGCGTGACGTTCCTGCTCATGGGCGTGGGCGTCGTGATGGTCTATTCGGCGAGCATCGTCTCGGCCGAGGTGCGCATCGGCAACGGCGCGTACTACCTCGAGCGGCAGGTCGTCTATGTGATGCTGTCGCTCATCGCGATGCTCATCGGCCTGCGCATTCACCATGACGTGTGGCGTCGCCTCGCGCGCCCCGCGCTCATTGTCGCGATCCTGCTGCTGGCCGTGGTGCTCGTGCCCGGCGTCGCGGCCACCGCCAAGGGGGCGTCGCGCTGGATCAACTTGGGGCCGGCGCGCCTGCAGCCCAGCGAGGTCACTAAGCTCGCGTGGATCATCTTCCTGGCGGCCTTCTTGAGCCTGAATCAAGAGAAGGTGCGCGCCCTGAAGACGGGGTGGGGGACGCCCATCGCCTGCATGAGCATCATCGGCTTGTTGCTGATGAAGCAGCCCGACTTCGGCAGCACGCTCATCTGCGGCGGCCTCATGGTGCTGATGCTCTGGGCGGCCGGCGCGCGTTGGCTGCATGTGGCCGGGCTCGGGCTCATCGCGGGCGCCGCGATCCCCATGGCGATCATCTTCGAGCCGTACCGCATGAAGCGGCTGCTGGCGTTCCTCTCGCCCGAAGACGACCCGCAGGGCGTCGCCTATCACATCAACCAGGCGCTCATCAGCTTCGGCAGCGGCGACTGGACCGGCCTGGGCTTGGGCGCGAGTCGGCAGAAGCTGATGTACCTGCCCGAAGCGCACACCGACTTCATCTTCAGCATCCTGGGCGAAGAGTTGGGCCTCGTCGGCGTCGCGGCCGTGATGGTGCTCTTCGCGATCTTCGTGTGGCGCGGCTTCAAGATCGCCCGCCAGGCGACCTCGGCGTTTGGTGCGCTGCTGGCCTTTGGCATCACCGCCGAGATTGGCCTGCAGGCCATGATCAACATGGGTGTGGCGACCGCGGTGCTGCCGACCAAGGGCCTGACGTTGCCGTTCATCAGCTACGGCGGCAGCTCGATCATCACCCTGGGCGCTGCCGTCGGCATCCTGCTCAATATCAGCCGTCGTCGGCCCCCGCCGGCGTGGCTGCATCACTTGCCCGAGCCGCGCCCGTGGCGTCTGCCCTGGCGCAAGGCGGCGATCGCATGAACGCCGCATCGATCCCAATGAACCCCGCCATCCAAACCGCCCTGACCAGCACTGCGGATCTGCGACCGCTCGCCGTCGTCGGCGGCGGGACCGGCGGACATGTGTTCCCCGGGGTCGCGGTCGCTGAGGCCTGGCGTCGTCGGGGTGGCGCGGTGATCTACATCGGGTCGGCGACGGGCATGGAA
>JBNMOZ010000179.1:0-9775 GCA_051276005.1 Bradymonadia bacterium
AGCTCGGCGATCGGCGCATCCTCAGTGCCTCGGATGGCCTCGTCGAAGAACCCAGACAGGTCGGCGCCACACAGCTCGGACGCGAGCGCCTCGATGCCGTCCTCGGGCACCCCGATGCCGACCTTGCCGTAGCGCTGCCAGAGCGCGCGCATCACGTCGTCGAGCGTGACCTTGCCGTCGGTACGTGCCCGCAACGTCAAGTCGAGCGCGAGCGCGACGACCGCCCCCTTCGAGTAGTAGCTGATGATGGCGTTGGGGCTGTTCTCGTCCTGCCGATAGAACTTCGTCCACGTGTAGTAGCTGGAGTCGGCCAAGCTCTGCTGATGGCGGCCCGGCACCCGCCAAACGCGCGTCAGCAATTGTCCGAGCAGCGTCATGTAGGACTCGACGTCGATGACGCCGCAGCGCACCAGCGCGAGATCGTCGAAGTAGCTGGTGATGCCTTCGAACGCCCAAAGGAGCGTCGTGTAGCTCTCGCGCGACAGGTCGTATGGCAGGTACGCCTTGGGCTTGATGCGCTTGACGTTCCAGGTGTGAAAGTACTCGTGGCTGCACAGCCCCAAGAAGCGCCGGTAGCCCGTCGTCATCTCGGTCATGCCGGGCTGCGGCAGGTCGTCGCGCTTGCAGATGAGGCTGGTCGACGCCCGGTGCTCAAGGCCGCCGTACCCGTCACCGATGGCCATCACCTGAAAGAGGTATCGGTCCATCGGTGCGGCGTCGTCGAAGAAGCGAATATGATGCGCGCAGATGCGCTCCAGGTCGGCATGCAGACGATCGATGTCGACGGTGTGCCGCCCGGTGATCGCGACGTCATGCGGCACCCCCTCAGCCATGAAGGTTGAGTGCGCGAACGTGCCCATCTCGACCGGATGGTCAATGGCCGCCTCATGATCGGGGGCCTCGAAGACGCCAAAGGCCAGCGGCTCGCCTTCGATGCGCGGCAACGTCGTCGCGACCTGCCAGTTGGCGCAGCGCGGGCTCTGGGGCGGCTCGAGGATGATCCGACAAGGGGTCTCTGCCTGGCCGTCAACCCTGAGGAAGAGGCTCGTGCCGTTGAAGTAGCCGTGGGTCTCGTCGAGGTGCCCCATGCGAACCGAGAGGTCCCACGCGTAGACCTGCATCGTGACCTGCAATGGCCCGTCGATGGGCTCGGCCCGCCAGCTGGTCTTCGACGTACGCGTCAGCGCGACGACGCGCTCGCCGCTGCGAGCCTCAATGAACACGATGTTCTTGGCGAACTCACGGATGAGGTAGCTGCCGGGGATCCAGGTGGGCAGGCTGAGGGCCTGCCCGGCCGGGTCCGGCGCGGCCACCGTCAGTTCGACCTCGAACAGGTGGGCGGCGGGATCGTGCGGGCGGACGCGATACAGAAGAGGCGTGTTCATGAGCGCATCGTATACCGGACGCGGCCCGCGCGTCGATGCGAGCGGCTGAACTGTCGCCGTGCGGGCGGACAGGGCGGCCGACTGACGCTACTCGCGCTTCTGGGCACACTCGGCGCGCGCGCCGTCGATCTTGCAGCGAATGCGACGCATCAGCTTGAGCATGGTCTTATTATATACCTTGTGCTCGTCGCGCAGTTGGATGCGCACATCGAGGAACATCTGGTCGTAGCGCGCCTTGTCGACGTCGGAGATCTCAATCCATGACGCCTTGGGCACGTCGGTGTCGCCCTTCTTGACGCGCTTGATCGCCTTGTCGAAGTTGGCGATGGCGAAGTCACGTGACTTCTGGAAGAACTCAGCGGGCAAAGCCTTGGTGCGGCTGATCAGCACCAGGTTCATCTGCGCGAGCGGATAGCGAATCACGCCGCCCGCCTTGCCGACGCCCTTGTAGAGCTCCAACGCTTTGTACGCTGCCGCCGGCGCGTAGGCCGCATCGACGCTGCCGTTATTGAACATGCTGGCGAAGGTGCTGACGTCGGCCGGCACCAGCGTCGCGCCGATCTGCTTGACCATGACCTTGGCGGCCTTGTCGAAGTCGAGGGTGGCGATGCGCTTGCCCGCGAGCTCTTCGACCGTGTCGACGTTGCGATCGCGCACGAGCAGGTAGACCGAGCCGCCCGGGAAGATGCCGGCGACCTCGTAGTCGCCGCTGCGCATGAGCTTGGCGGCCTTCTTCTTTTGGATGTTCTTGGCGACCATCGTCAGCGCCTTGTAGGTCGGCAGCGCGCCCATGGCTTCGATGCTGCCCACGAACTTATGGAACTGACGCACCCGAGTGCCGGTGACCATCGCGGCGACGCACTTGCCCGCCTTGAAGTCCTCTGCCGCGGTCTTCTCGTCGGTGTACGGCTTGAGGTCGAACTCCACGCCCCAGCCGGCGGCGGCGGTGCGGTAGTCCTTCATCATCGTGAAGATGTCGCCGTTGCCACCGGCCGGGTCATAGACGCAGAGCGTGGCCGCCTCGGCCGAGGCCATTGAGGGCGCCAGCGTCAGCAGTCCCAGCGCGAGCAGGGGTCGAACAGACAAGAGGGAACGCAGCATAATGGCTCCTATTTGGAAGTCGGCTTTGGCTACTTTGTGGGCGGCTTTGGCTACTTTGTGGGCGGCTTCGCGGGCTTGGTATCCGGAGATACGGCAGAGTCGACGGGCGCGGCCGGGGTCTCTTCATCGTCGACCAGGTCGTCGAACAGCTCGGAGCCTTGCGTCGGCGCAACAGCCGTGTCCCAGAAGGTGCCCAATTCGCCGGTGGGCGTGCGGTGCCCGGTGGCCTCGGTCCACAGTCGATCCGAGAGCCAGAGCATCTGCTGTTCGGCCTGCAAGTCGAGCAGCTGGTAGCCGCGCCAGTCGCCTTCCTTGCGCGCCCTACCGGCCTTCACGAACGCCTCGATAGCCTTACGCACTTCGGCGCTTTTACCCGACGCATCATAGGTTTGCGCTTGGGCAGCCATGGCGAGTCGGATGCCGCTCGCGCCGCCCATCGCCGCGGCGTTGTCGAGCTGCGCCCAGGCGTCGACGCCTTCGGGGGTCCCGCCCGGCAGACCGAGCCAGATGGCGGCCTGCAGCGCCTTGGGCATCTGCCACCAGCGGTCAGCGTTGAGGCAATCCAGACCGCGGGCGATCTTCTTGCCGTTATCCGCAGGAATACCCAACTGGGCCCCGCTCGCGCGGTCGTGTCGGACAGCTTGGACCCCCGAAATGAGGCCGATCATATAGGTGATCTGGTGGCGTCGACCGTCGGTGCCTTCTTCGCTCAGGTGGGCCGAGCATCCGGTGCCCGGCTCGCCGTACTTCGTGACCAGCGCCTCATAGCCACGCTGATAGCGAGACGCAGCCAGGTTGCGCCAGCGCTTCTCAACGATCCGGGCGTCGGCCGCGCCGGCAGAGTCGCCCCGCTTGAGTGCGCGAATCCCGGCGAGCTCGGCGTCGACGCCCAGGGTCTCGGCGCAGGCGGCGGCCGAGGCCATCGTCGTGATCGTCGCCTGGTAGGGCGGCGCGTCGATGACACGCTCATACGACAACAGCAGGTTGCCGGTTGCCTGAGAGATACGGCAGGCCATATCCAGGTCGCGCGTGCCCATGGCATACGGCGTGAGGTGCATGACGGTGTAGGCGGTCATCATGTCGCCAGTCGACTCCATGATGATTCCCTGACAACCCATGGTCAGCAAAGCGCTGAAGGCAGCAACGAGAGAGGTTTGGTGCACAGCAACGTCCAGAGCGATTGGAGCCCTCACGGGCCAACGCGACCCTACAAAAGCGCATGCGCTCTGGCAACAGCGGTCGACGAGCGACCAGCCGACCTCAGGTGCGTCGTTTTGAGCCGCGCGACGCCAGCGGGTCATCCGGGCCCCCGTCAACGGCATCGCCGAGCGGCGCCGCATAGGCCGCTGTGATATAGTATTCGGTGCCGGCGACGGCACTGCGACGATAAGGGCCCGCGAATGAGCATTCGACTGACCGGCGGCGATCCCGCCTGCCGCAGCATGTTGGGCGCGCGCCTCGACCGTCTGGGGGTGCATGATTGGGTCGCCGCGACCCAGCCGAACACCACGCAGATCCAGGTGTCGACCGCAGCGCCCGGACCACCTGAAGACCTCGACAATTATGCTGACCTGACCGACGCGGAGCTGCTGCGGCGCCTTGACGCGATACCACGCGCAGCGCTCATCTGTGGGCACTCGGTGTACCTCAAGCGGCTCCTCCACGGCGTCTACAACGCCATGACGCCCGCCTTGATCAGCGTCAGCATGACGCGCGACGTGCTGGGGCGAACGTCAATACAATCGACGGATTTGGTCGATCACCTTGACGAGGTGGTCGGCGCCCTGGAAACGGCGCAGACACGCATCGAAGCCATCGCGCAGTTGGCCAACGCGCGGCCCATCTCGGTCGACGTCCGCGCTGTGCTTGAGTTCTTCGACCGACCCGATTCGGTGTTGCATGGGGTCACGCCCAGCGGGCTGCGTTTTGAGATTGAACCGGCCCCATTGGCGCGCATTCAGCCCGGCTGCCTCGACGGCTGGCTGCTCACGCTCGCCGCAACGTTGGGGAGGAGCGCGTACGCGACGTTGGTATTTTCACTGACCTCGAAGACCGTCGACGGTGAGCCGCGGGCCTGCCTGCGTGTCGCGGTCGATCGCGATCCGATGACAGCGCTTCGGGCGCCTGCGATCGCCAGCCTGCATCGCGCTGCGATCGCTCAAGGGGCGCAGTTCCAGTTGACCACCCACGGCGTCGAGATCGTGCTCTCGCCGGTGCGCTCTGCGCCACTGGCGAACGGGCATCGCGCGCTTGTAGCGGTCGCCGACCCCTGGCTGCGCGCCCGCCTGAACGCGGCGCTGCTGGCGGGCGGGTACCTGACGAGCGAGGTGGCCCTGCCGCAGGCCGCGCGGGCTCAAATTGAGCGGTACGGTTGTCCGGCGGTGATTGTGCTCGACTCGCGAGCAAGCACCGGTCTGGGCGCTGAAGCGCCCGCCCATATCGTGGCTGCGGATCTGGAGGCGGCACCCGGTCGTCGTGTACCGCTTCGCACAACTTGGATTTCGGCGTTCGCGTCACCGGCCTGCGTTCAGCAGGCCGCTGCCCGCCACGCCGCGCACACTTAACTGGCGGCCTGGCGCTGCACGTTCAGGAGAGACCCATGGCACGTTTCATGTTCGCGACCGCTCTGGTAGCGGCACTGTTCGCCTGTGACGACCACGACCAAATGGACAGCGAAGACCACGCGCACGGCGAAGGCGGTGCCGGCGGCGCCGCTGAGCAGAGCCCCCTCGAAGTGGGCTGCCAGCACTTCGAATTCGGCATCGACAACGCGCGCGCGACGACGGCCGATGGCGCGGGCATGGACTCGCATATCGCGGCCGTCCACCAGCGATACGTCATCACCTTCGCTGACGTCGAGGGCAGCAACGGTCTCGCGCGATTCACGGCGAGCGCGGCAGGCATGCACTACTTCATGCTCGGCGACGACGTGCCGCTCAGCCTAAGCTCAGCCATGGGCGCGCTGACGCCGATGGCCTCTGTTTCGGGCGGCACCGAATGCGCCGCAGCCGAGATCGTGCACCAGTACATGCTTGAAGCCGGCGACTACACCCTCACCTTCGGCGAGGCGCCCAATGAGCAGGTCGTGATGGTGGTTCACCTGGACGGCCAGATGCACAACCACGGCGGGGAGCATATGGCTGAAGGCGGCCACGGCGGCGAGCATATGGCTGAAGGCGGCCACGGCGGCGAGCATATGGCTGAAGGCGGCCACGGCGGCGAGCATATGGCTGAAGGCGGCCACGGCGGCGAAGGCGGCGGCGAGTAGACCGCCCCCGGCCTGACTGAAGGGCCACCACGGCGGCGTAGACCGCCACGGACCTGAGTCGCGGCTACCGGCGGCGACGCAGGCCAAGCGCACCCAGCACCAACCACCACCATCGTAAGGGCGCATTCGAGCCATCGACGGCAGCGCTGCACCCTGCGGTCGTCGTGCCCCGCACACCACTGACACCGGGCGTCCCAGCATCGGGGCGCGGCTCGGGCCTTGGATTGGGCTCGGGGGGCGCCGTGGGCTGAGGATCGGGCTGGGGATCGGGCTCGAGGGTCGGCTGCGGCGCCGGGTTCGGATCGGGCTCATCGGTCGGCTCAGGCTCATCGGTCGGCTCAGGCTCAGGGGTCGTGCCCGCCGGACCAAACAGCAGCGCGCCCATGGTGCCGGCTCCGTCAGGTTCGAACTGCAGCTGCACGATCTCACCGCGCCACCCCGCCTGTCCTGCCAACTCGGCTGAGCCTTCGACTCGAACGGATCGGGCGTTGTCGAACGCTTGCCCGGCGGCGCGCCAGTACAGGCGGCCCACGATGTCATCGATGCGCACCGAGCCCTGGGTGTCGGCGTCGATGTGGGTGAAGGCGCTCACGACGCCGCCAGCAGGCACCTGGAGCGCGCCGTCGGCGACCCGCAGCGCGGCGCCGCCCACGCCCTGCCAGCCCTCGGCCATGGCGGCGTCGGCCGAGTTGAAGCTGAAACGATCGGGGGTGAACACGTCGAACTCGGCGAGCACGCGCAGGTCGCCGCCGTTGAACCCCTGCCCTTCGTTCACGCCCGGCGCGCCGGCCCAGTCGGGCTTGTCGTAGAGGCCTTCGATACGGCGAACCCAGGCGCGGACCGGTGCCGGGGCGCCGCCGCCAATGCTGGTGCGATCGCCGCGCAGGGTCACCCCGATGCGTCGCATGTCCCCCGCACCGACAGCCGGCATGGGGATGATGAGCAACGCGCCCGCGTCGCCCGATGAGGGCGGCATGCCGGCCCCGTCGATGTCGACGCTCGTGGCCTGAAGGGCGCTGGGCAGCTGCACGTGGATCAGGGTGTTGTTGGCGCCGCCGGGGCTGGGAGCGCCGCCGTTGTTGGTCACCTCGATGGCGAGCTCGAAGCGCCGGCCGACCCACAGGTCGAAGATGTCGGTGCTCCACCCTTGGCGCACGAAGTCGGCGCAGTTGTAGGTGCCTTCGGGGTCGATGCAGTCCTCGACGTCGACGCGATTGATGCGCTGCCGCAGGTGCAGATCGGCGGTCGGCTCGGCGCCACAGCCCACGCTCGCGCCGGGGAAGTAATGCGCCACCATCCAGTCATAGGTTTGATCGCGTTGGGTGGCCCAGCGCTGGGTCCCCCACTGGCACATGCCGCGCCCGTGCCCAAAGCGCTCGCGCCCGGTGCAGAGCGGCTCGTCGACGCCGAACTCGGTCGGATCGCCGTTCTCAGCGCTGTATTCGGTGGTCACGAGTCCACCGTCACGCACGATGACCTCGCCCGTGGTCGCGGCGACCGCGGCGTCGCCAGCCGCGTTGCGATCGTCGCGGTACACCTGGCTGCGGGTCGTGTCGTCGAGGTCGGCGCAGTCGTACTTGCCGCCCCGCGAGATCCAGCCCGCCGCGTAGCTGCGCGCCGCGACGGCGCCCGCCTTGAGGCTCTCGGCGTGCCAGCTTGAGATCCATTCATGGGGCACGACGCCGCGCGTGTACTCCTCGAGCGGGATCACGTCGACGCGCCCGGTGCACGAGTTGTTCTCAGCGCCGCGGCGATACAAGCGGATGGTCGCGGGCACCTCGACGCCGCCGTTCTTGAGCACCTGGTGGGGTGCCAGCGGATCGCCGTCATGGTGCCCACCGCGCCGCGCGGCGAGGATCGCGCGAGCTCGGTCAGCCAGGTCGGGGTCATCGAGCGGATCGTTGTCGTGGGCCACGCGAGCCAGCTCTCGCTGTTCAAGGACGCGACGATCGCGTTCGGGGTCGTCGACCGCCGGCCAAAGTCGGACCGCGTCACCTTCGAGGCGACCCGAGCCCGCGATGTAGCCGTCGCCCTCGACCTCGAAGCGGGAGAATCCAGCGGTGGCCCGCACGGCGAAGCGCCCGTCATCGTCGGTCGTCGCGATGACAAAGGTGCCAATCACCCGGATCTTGGCCGACGCGACCGGCAGCCCGGTGACCGAGTCGATCACGCGCCCACGGTGCAGCGCCTGGGTGCCGCGCGCTGGCTGCTGCTTGACGTCGTTGGCGAGGCCCGCGCTCGACGGCGCCTCGGGCGGCGCGGTGCAGGCGCCTAAAACAATGAGCGAGCACGCAAGGAAAAACCGGCTACGTGTCGAGCGGCTGCGGGTCGAGCGGCTGCGTGTCGAGTGGCTGCGTATCGAGTTGCCACGTATCGAACAAGTGGATTGGCGCATTCGACGTTCTCCCAAACGCTGGGTGCGAAAAATGGACGCGTTGACGTCAGGCCTTTGCGTTTGCATTCGAGTCGCTCTCGCATTCAAGCCGATCGGGACCGGCGCTGCCAAGTCGGCTGCCCGGCTCGCTGGGCGGCGCGACCCGCAATGCGACCGTGTAGATGGCGAATGTGATCGCCCACGCCCCGATGATATCGATGCTGTAATGCAGATGCGCGAGGAGCACGATCGCGACCGTGAGCACATGCCCGAGGGCCGCGAGCCAGCGCAGGCCGGGCTGACGCGCGCAGTACAAGAGCACCAGGAATGTCGTCGCGGTGTGACCCGAGAAGAAGAGATCCTTCGTGAGGTACAGCGCCGGCGCGTCGCCACCCAAGGCCGTGAGCGGGTTGATCAGGTCGAGCCACGCGTCGAAGAGCACCGCGCTGTGCAGCCCCACGTTCGGATCGCCGCCCAACGGTGGGCCCAGGCCCGTCAACGGGATGCACAGGCCGCGCGCCAGGCTGATGACCCCGCCCACATACAAGAAATGCACGAACGCGGGGCGGTCGCGCCGCCAGAGCCAGAGCGCCGGCGGCAGGTAGCACAGCAGCCATAGGCCGTAGTTGTGGCGCGCGATCCAGGGCGAGTAAGGGATCAGTTCGAGCACTCGATCGGGCAGCGTCGGCGCAGCGAGGGGTTCGTGCAGCAAGGCCAGCCCGATCATCAGCGAGTGGCAGACGTACCGCCAAGCGAACGCGGTGGGCACGCGCCCGATAATCTCACGCATCCCCATCACCGATGGTCCGCCGTTGGCGTCCGTGTTGTACTGCGTCCGTCATCCCCGCCGGCCGCAACTGCTCTGGAGAACCCCATGCGTCGCCTTCTCGCCCTCACCTCGTGTCTGCTCACCTTGGTCTTCGTCTCGCCGACCTTCGCCGAAACGCCCGTGCCTGCCAAGCCCAGCACGCCAGCCGCGACCGGGCTGATCACCGTGGCCACGGTCGATCCGGTGCCCGCGACCGCCACCATGCTCAGGCGCATGGGATGCGACGCGGGCGTCTGCCTGACCGCTGCGCCCATCGACGCCATCGCCAAGGGTGATCCGAGACTGCATCTCTTTGCGGGCAAGGTCGAAGGCGGCTGGGCGCCGTACTTCGTCAAGGACCAGACCGCGCTGACGATCGAGTCGGCGTCCATCATCAAGTTGACCACCGGCGAGCACTCAATTCGCGTGGTGCTCGACAAGGCCTCGGTCCAGACTTTCGCGGCGTTGACGGCGAGACTCGTGGGCCAGCGCCTCGCGATCATCGTGGGCGACCGGGTCGTGTCAGCCCCCAAGGTCATGGAGCGCATCACAGGCGGCACTCTGCAGGTGCATGTCGGCATGGCGAGCGATGCCGCCGACCTGCTCAAGGGCATCCTGGGCAAGTAGAGGCGGCGTCTATTTTGCCGTCCCTCTCTTCTTGAATCAGCCCCAAGCTGGCAAAGGCCAGCGCGGTCGGGAGACGCGCACGACCGAACCGCTTGCGAGGCTCCCACGCGCCGGAGCATCAGATGGGCCAGGCGATGGCGCGGCAGGCGTAGGTGAAGGTGAAGCGACCGTCGATCGCGTGGGCGTCAAACACGTCGTCCAGCGCTGCGTAG
>JBNMOZ010000180.1:0-9768 GCA_051276005.1 Bradymonadia bacterium
GGGCGAGGGTGGCGAGGGCGAGCGGCTTGAGCTCAGGCCGAGCGAGGGCGATGATGCGGCGCAACGCGCTGCGGTTCGAGATCGGCATCCGCACGGCATTGCGCGTCTGCGGCGCGACGTCAACGGTCATCGCGCTGCCGGCCGTCTCGGCCAATGATAATGAATCTGCACGACCGGCCAGCGCTGATTCTATTCGATCTTTATGGTCCATCAGGATCACTTTACCGGCGCATTGGCCAGCTATCTATGCGCCACCAGAGCGAAAATGGGGTGCATTTCTATGGCGTATGCCTCGGGGAATGGGCCACGGAGTCGGTGGTTGTAGGTGCGGCGTGCGACATGTATGGCATGTCGTAACGATATGATATAATAGAGCTATTGCCAAATGCCTGAATTGGCGCGGGTACGGCGGCTCCGCATACGCGGAGTACTTTATGATCTCTCAAGCCGCAGATATTTAAAGAGGTTTCTACGTATTGATCAGCTTAGATGAGATGAACTGAAGTCATGTCTTGGCACACAGCGCGCTTAATGGCATGATTGGCGGGGTCGATTGATGCCAATTCGGAATCATCCGGCTCCAAAGGTCATCGGAATTTGGTCTGCTCGTGCTCGACGAAAGCTCGGCCCTTGTAGGGTCGAGCACGCAAGCAAGTGAGGCACGCGTGTCTGAAATTCGAACCACATTTCTGGCTCCGCGCTCGCCACGTTGGCGCTGAGCCGTCACGTCATTTCGCTCTAGGGGGAGCAAAGACATGAACTACCGACCGCGTTACGAAGGTGTTGATATTTCAAGGCGAATTCGGGCTTTGCTCGCCCTACGTGGCGAGACGCAGACGTCGCTCGCGCGGCGGCTGGGCGTGACCCAGAGCGCCCTCGCGTACCCGATGACCGGCCGCCGGCCGTACGGTGGCCGCTGCTCGCTCGATCGTATCTCGGCGGCGCTGGGCGTCCCGGTGACGACGATCACCCAGGGCGAGCCCTGGCCCGACGTGACCAACGCGACCTGACCAGCGCCCAACTGTTATGCCTTATGCCTGACATGTCTGCTGGTATGACCACCCGTCTACTGCCCGCCCGGAAGGATCGTGCTGAAGGAGCGTCGGGCATCGCGCCAAATAGGCGGGGTTCTCTTAGATTTTGCGTCTGCGCTGTTGCCGGGCCTGGGCCTGGCGGGCCAACTCGATGGCCTCACCCATGCCCAGATCGTCCATGGCGTCGCTGTAGGCCAGGTTCTGCGAGAGCATCGTCTCGGTGTGGGTGTCGAACCGGCCCAGGTCTTCAATCAAGCCGTCGATGTTCTCGCGGAAGTACCGCTGGGTCTGTGAGACGAACTGCGTCGAGCCTTGCAGCGTCTGATGCAGGCCGTCGAGCGCCCGCCGCAACTCCAACGTGACCACCGCGGCATCGGCAGCGGCGCCGACGGCGTTGATCTGCCCGCTCACCAAGTCGAGCTGCTCACCCGCCGCCATCACGTAGCGCAAGATGTCGCTGCGCAGATGCGCGATCGTCTCGGCCAAGCGCGCCGTGTGCCCTTTGAGACGCTCAAGGCGCTCTTCGGCCGTCGCATACAGCCTCAGCTTCGTCGAATGCTCCGCCAGCACCCGGCGTGCGCGGTCGATCTGCGCCTGGACGCGGCGGGCCTGCGTGTCGTCGGCGCGGATCAGCTGGGCGTCGAGCTCGGCGCGGTGCGCCTGCACGGCCAGCACATGATCGGCGGCGCGTGACTCGTTCTCGGCAGACTCGATGATGCGGCCGTTGAGCCGATCGATCTCGTCGAACAGATCAGCCTCGGCCTGCTCCAGCCGATCGGTGAACGCGGCGGCTTCCTGCAATCGAGTCTGGCTCGCAGCGAACTGATCGCGCAGACGCGCCTCGACCGAGCGGGGGGTCTGCGTCGCGTCGACGCCGGGCAGAAAGTCGAACACCCCGCGCATGCGCTGCCAAAAGCCGGGCGACTGCGCATCGTCCAGCGTGCGCGACAGACCGGTCAGGGCGCCCAACTCGCTGCCCAGCGCCGTCTGCAGCACCCCATTGCGGCCGCGCAGCCGCTCCAGGGTCGAGACCTGGGCCTGTTGCAGGGTGCGCTCATGGGCGATCACGTCTTCAATCGCGCGGGCGCTCACGGGCGCGCCCGTGTACGCGACGGTCTTCTCAAGCAGGCTCATGCCGCGATCCTTACCGGTTCTCCAGCGTGCAGGGCTTCGACCCTGCAGAGCGCCGATCCCACCGACTGCCGAGTCTACCGTCCTTACAGGTTCTCCAGCTTGACCAGGATCTCCTTCATCACCTCGGACGTGCCGCCGCCGATCGTGATCAAGCGGGCGTCGGTCCAGGCCCGGCCAATGGCGTACTCGGTCGTGTAGCCGAAGCCGCCGTACATCTGCATGCAGTCGTAGAGCACGCGCTGGGACAGGTCGCCGGCGAACAGCTTGGCCATCGTGATCGCCTTGGTGGCTTGGCGGGGGTTCTTGATGAACTGATCGACCGCCCAGTAGGTCAGTCGCCGCGCGGCCTCGACGCTGGTGAGGTGCTCGACCAGCTTGTGGCGCCACACCTGGAACTTGCCGATCGGCTTGCCGAAGGCCTTGCGCTCCTTGCCGTACTTGATCGCGCCCTGCAGCGCCTTCTTCATGCCCGCCACACAGCTCACAGCGGCGACGAGTCGCTCGCCCTGGAAGTTGGTCATGATGTGATAGAAGCCCATGTTCTCCTGGCCCAGCGTATAGCGGACCGGGACGCGCACGTCGTCGAAGAACAGCTCTGCAGTGTCGCTCGACTTGTTGCCGATCTTCGAGATGCTCTTGCCGACGGTGAAGCCCTTTTGGTCGGTGGGGCACACCACCAGGGTGATGCCGCCGAAGCCATCGTCGCCGGTGCGCACGGCGAGCGTAATGAAGTCACAGCGCGTCCCGTTGGTGATCCACAGCTTCTGCCCATTGATCACGTAGTCGTCGCCGTCGCGCCGCGCCGTCGTGCGGATGGCGGCCACGTCGCTGCCGCCGCCCGGCTCGCTCACGCCCAGCGCCGCGATCATCTCGCCCTTGATGGCGGGCTCGAGGAAGTTGCGCTTCACCTCGTCGCTGCCCAGCTCGTTGATGATCGGCGTGGCCATGTCGGATTGGACCATCAGCGCCATGTTCACGCCGGCGTTGTCGGTGTGGATGAGCTCTTCCGCGAAGGCGGCGGTGTACCACCAGTCGAGGCCCAGCCCGCCGTACGCTTCGTCATGCCCGATGCCGAGCAGCCCCAAGTCGCCCGCCTGCTTGAAGACCTCGCGGGGGAAGATGCCGGCCTTGTCCCACTCCTCAGCGAACGGCGCGAGGCTCTTCGCGAACTTGCGCACGGTGTCGCGCAGTTGGTGGTGGTCCTGGGTGAACAGCTCGTTGTCTTGCATCGCGATGGTCCTCGGCTCGTTGGCCCCCGCGCTGACCGAACGGGGTCAGCGATTCCTCAATGGATCCTAAGTATCAAGAATGATTTATGATTCTTGATCGCCCGCGCCCCGCGACCGGGGCATTGCGACCCGTCGTCGTCGCGCGCCGCACCATATTGCCCGATCTTGTTTGTGCACGTGGGGGCTAATTCCCACGGGCCGGGCGCGAGGCGCGGGGCGTTTTCCCCACATCACGCAGCGCAACGGCCTGACTGGGCGGGCTTCATGCACGACAGTCGCCCGTTTCTCTTTGAAATCAAACAGAAAAATAGGAGGTGGCACAGGCGTTGCTGAACAGGTCATCGCTCTACACGAACCCCGGAGATTCCAAATGAAGCGCACTCTCTCGATTCTTTTGACGACGGCCCTCGCGGCCTTTGGCTGTGACGACGATGGCGGCAACGCCAACCCGTCTGACGACATGGGCCCGGGCATGGGCGGTGCCGGCGGCGGCGAAGGCGGCGCGGGTGGCGGTGCAGGCGGTGCAGGCGGCGGCGAGGGCGGCGCGGGCGGGGGTGAAGGCGGCGCCGGCGGCGCCGGCGGCATGATGACCGAGACGGCCGCGCTGTCGGGTCGTATCGACGACGACGCGGGCAACCAGGCGTCGGGCGACGCTCAGGGCAAGCAGGACGCCGCGATCGTCGCGTCGGTCGTGGCCATCGTGACCGTCGACGGCACCGAGGTCGCGACGACTGAGGTCGACGCCGACGGCCGCTTCAGCTTCACGGGGCTGGCCGCCATCGACGCGCCGTTCATGGTCGAAGCGCGCGACGACAACACCGTGACTGGCCGGGTGCTCGTGCCCGTCGACCTCGCGGACGGCGAAGAGATGGCGACCATGCCCATCAGCGCCGAGACCTCAGCCGAGGCGAACGTCTTCGCGAGCCTGACGGCCGAAGGCGAAGACGTCGACTCCATCGGCCTCATCGCGCGGATCAGCCAAGAGATGGCGGTCGACGGCGAAGAGGGCCTCAGCGAGGCGATCATCTCGGCCCAGGCGGCGTTCGTCGCCTCGCTTGAAGGCAGCCGCGAGGGTGGCGAAGAGATAACGGCCGCGGCGCTCATCACGGCCCGCGCTGAGGCGTTCGTCCAGCTGAGCAGCGGCTTGAACGCGGCGGCAGATGCCGACGCCGAGCGCGCCGCGTGGATCGAGTGGTTCGCAGCCGAGCGCGCCGCCATCGAGGCCGCGTTCGGGTCCGATGAGGGCGCGCAGTCCGAGGCCCACCTGTCAGCGAGCATCTCGGTGTCGGTCTCGGCGCGGGCGAGCAGCGACGGCGAAGGCGACGCCGGCTATCGCGCCGCGCTGCAGTTGGCGACCGAGATCTCGGCCCGCGCCCACCAGGCCGCGATCGAGGCGATGGTCGAGGGCAACGCCGAGGCCCAGGCGGCCTCTGATGAGGCGTTCACCGCGTTCTATGCCGAGCTGCGGGCGGCCACGACGATCGACGCCGTCGTCGCCTCGGAGTCCAGCCTGCACGCCGCGCTGACCGCCCAGAGCGATTCGGTGCTGGCGCTGGCCACGGGCGACGCCACGGGTGACGCCGAGATCGCGTTCATCGCCATCGTCGGCGCGCAGACGGGGCTGGATGCCACCGCGCGCTCGGGCATCGAAGAGGCCGAGGCCGACGGCGACGCAGAGGGTGAGGGTGAGGCCGTGGCCGCGGGTCAGTCCGAACTGCACGCCCGCATCGAAGCCATCGTCAGCGGCCAGCTCAGCGGCACGTCGGGCGAGGGCGCCATCGCGCTCTTCACCGAGTTGATGCTGCACGCATCGTCGAGCCCCGCCGAGCGCGTGGGTGAAGACGGCGACGCCGAGCCGGCGCCGATGCAGAGCGACCTCGACGCCGAGCCGCAGGCCGACGGCGGCCCCCAGGACGGCGCCGTCAATGTCGCCGACGACGTCGAGCCCGGCGAGGGCCAGCTGCGGGGTCGCTTCGACCTGGTCTCCGGTTCGCGCCTCGTGGTCCGCGACGGCGACGGCAACGTGCTCTCCGCCGTGGCGGGTATCGCGAGCAGCGCGCGCTTCGAGATCCTCCTCGACGACGCCGAGCGCCCCGAAGGCAGCATCTCGACCATCGAGCTGGTCGGTCAGGGCTCCGTGGTCGGTGGCCTGCTGGTCGAGCGTGAGCGCGACGACGCCGGCGAGGTTGAAGACATCGAGTCGGTCACCATTCAGTCGACCGTAGAAGCGATGGTGACCGCCGCCATTCAAGAGCGTGGCGAGAGCCCCGACCGCAGCATCGTGATCCGCTTCGTCGATGAGGCCGTGGCCCGCGCCAGCCTCGCCAGCGAAGACGACTTCAACGCGACCGTCGACGCCATCATCTTGGCCCAGGGCGCCTTCGCCGCGCGCCTCGGCAGCACGTCTGGAGACATGGACGGGCAGGGCAGTGACGTGCGCGCTCGTCTGCAGGCCGCGCTGGCCGCGAGCGCCGAGGGTGATGCGGGTGAAGACGACCGCAACGCAGCCCACGCTAACTTCTACGCCGAGCTGAGCGCAGCCCTGCGCGGCGGCGACGCCGACGCCCGGGACGCCTGGGCCGATGCCATGGCCCGCGCGGCGGCCGCCTTCGAGGTCGGCATCGTAGCCGCGAGCGACGATGACGGCTCCGCGCTTGTCGCGGCGGCCAGCGCTCGGGCGCACATTGAGAACGCCGTCGCCGGTCGCGATGCGATGGCCGAAGGCATGGAAGACTCGGGCGACGCGAACCTCGAGGGCGAGCTGAACGCAGCGGTCGAGGCCCTCATCGTCAGCTCCGCGCAGGCTGAGGACAGTGACGGCGTCGAGGACGCTGGATCGGACTTCGAGGGCGCGCTGCAGGGCGATGGCGGACTGTTCTTGCAGATCGGCGCGCTGCTCGGTGACGGCAATGGGGCCATGCAGGCGCTGATCGACGTCGCCTTGGAGGGCGCCCTCATCGCCGGCGACGAGGCGCAGTCGAGCCTCGCCGTGTCGCTGAGCGCAGTGGCCGTGGCGCATGCGGGTGGGCAGTCAAACGACGACTCGGTCACCGCCGTGCTGGCCGCGTTCGCGTCGTTCGACCTCGCCTTCGACAGCGTCTTCGACGATGGTGCGTTCGACGAGGCCGACGCGGGTCGACTTGAGGCGATGACCACGATCTTCACGTCCGCTTCGCTGGGCCTCTTCGGCGCCTTCTAGGGTCTCACGGCCTTGCAAGGCGGCTCGCATGACGCGGGTCGCCAGGCGTCGAGCTTGACCTGCTCAGGATTCAAGATGCTCCGCACCGCCCTCGTTCTGACGTCTGCCCTCGCTGTCTCCGCATGCGATGGCGGCGATGGCACGACCCCCCCGGCCTCTGATGCGCGCCCCGAAGCGGGCACCCAGGACGCCACGATCCGCACCGACGCGACCGCTGATGACGCCCGCGCCGCCGACGCCCGCCCCTTCGACGCAACCGTGACCGATGGTGCGCTCGCCGACGCGATGCCCCCCGGCGACGGTGCGGTAGAGCCCGAGCCGCGCCCCCGTCACGTCGACCTCATCCGGGGTGATCGCTTCGCGAAGCTGGTCATCGAGGTCGACGCGGTGCCCGGCACGCTGCCCGACATGGCCATCTTCGGTGAGGTCGTCGCGCTGCTCGGCGACGTGCTCGACAAGCCCGGCGGCATCGAGGTCGTCTTCGATGGCGAGCTTGAGAGCCGGGGCGCCGACTACCGCTGGCCCTTCGACGAGGTCGAGGTGCTCGAACGCGCCACCGACGATCTGGCCGTCGACGCCGACACCATCACCATTCACATGTTGTTCGTTGACGGTAAGACCGAGCAGGACACCGATCGCGGCACCCTGCTGGGCCAAGCCTGGCGCAACAAGAACATCGTCATCTATCGCGACAACGTCGAAGAGGCCTGTGACATGGCCGGGGGCGGCTTCCCGCTGCTGTCAGGCCAGGTCTGCGACGCGGCATACATCGCGGTGCTCACCCACGAGGTCGGCCATGTGATCGGTCTGGTCAGCGCGCCGCTCGCCCTCACCACCCCCCATGAAGACGAAGAGCACCCCAAGCACGACATCGATCCCGAGTGCGTCATGTACTACGCGTTCGAGGGCAGCGCCGCCGCGAGCGCCATCGGCGATCGGTTCTTACGCGGCGAACAGAGCGCACCGCGCTTCGACGACGCCTGCCTGGCCGACATCGCCGCGGTCCGCGAAGACTGACGTCAGCGCGCCAAGGTTGACGGCGCACGACGACCGGGCACCGCAACCTCACCGGACCCATCGGGGCGAAAGCGCAGGTGCCGCGGGGCGATCGGCCTGGGCAGTCGCGCTCGAGTCGGCAAGGCACGCGACGTGCTTTGACGGGTCGCATCCGGTACACTGCTTGCGCCCGAACGCGCCTCTTGAGGTGCGGGTGTGGGGCGCTGAGGGCGCGCTGGGGTGCGCCGACCTGGTCAGTCGATCTGCGGGTGGCGGGCAGATCAGCCAATTGAGGAGAATCGAATGTTTCGACGAGTGAGCGCGGGGGCGCTGGCCAAGGGTGCTTTGTCGCTGTTGGGCGCAGGCACATTAGCGCTGGGCTGTGCCGAGACGCCCAACGCCCTGACCGGTCCAACCATCACAGCCATCTCGGCGCAGCAAATCGTGCTGGGCGAGACGGTCGAGTTCTTCGGCCACGACTTCCTCTACGACGGCGAGGGCACCACCCGCGTGCGCTTCGAGGGGCAGTTCGTCGCGGCCGACGGCAGCGTGATTGCGGTGCACAAGGACTTCGCGGTCGCGTTCAACGGCGAAGAGGTCGAAGGCGATCTGCGCCAGGTCATCGCGTTGCCGCGGTTTGGGCCGTTCACCAACCCGTTCACCGGCGACGCGCGCATCGGCACGTTCACCGGCAAGGTGCGGCCGGTCACCGAAGACAACGACGCGTTGGTCACCGAGGGCAAGGCGTTGGAGACGCGGATCGACATCGGCCCGTCCATCGCCATCGAGGCCTTCCAGCCGCTCGACGCCGAATGTGGCGCGCCCGTGCTGCGCGTCCTGCCCGGCATCGCATATCGCCTCAAGGCGCGCGCCACCGGCATCAAGGCCGTGCGCTACGTCTATGACATCAGCAACGTCAACGGCGCGCAGGGCGTCACGCGCTTCGACCAGACCTACAACCAGCCGCCGCCCAGCGACGAGATCGGCATCGACGCCTCCACCGGCGCGCTGATCTTCAACCCGGTCCCCGACGACGTGCGCTTCACGGTCGCCGTGATCAGCATCACCGCGTACGACGCCGCGGGCAACTCGGCCGAGACGGTGCTGCCCATCACGGTGCATCGCCCGATCGAGGTCGCCTATGACGGCAAGGTCGAGCTGGCCGAGCGCTATCCGCCGGTGCCCGTCTCGGGCTGCATCCCAGGCAGCATCGACAGCCGCGTCGAGTACCGCGAGACCGAGACCGAGACGCGCCGCCAGAGCGTGCAGATGACCGTCAGCACCAGCTTCTTGCGCTCGCAGGGCCGCACGTTGAGCCAGGACACGCGCGACGGCATCGCGGCCGGCGAGAGCCGCACCCGCTCAGAGTCGACCCGCCAGAGCGAGTCGGAGAACGTCGCTGAGACCACGGGCGTCAGCTACAACGAGTCCGAGGCCAACAGCGTCGACTACTCCACGGCCGACGGCGAAAACTGGGGCTGGAACCTGTCGCAGGGCGAGTCGAACGAGGAGTACGCCGAGCGTCGGCTGTCGGCCTTCGGCGAAGGCAGCGTCAGCGGCACCGTGGGCGTCGAAGGCGGCGCGTCGATCCCGTTCGTCGCCGAGGCGTCCGCGGGCGTCGAGGTGGGCGCGGGCGTCAAAGCCGGCGTACGTGGCTCGAACACGGGCCGCGACACCGCCCGCACCACCAGCAACGTGGGCTATTCGGCCAGCGGCACCCGCAACGAAGATCGCAGCTATGGCAGCACGACGACCGAGGGCCGCAGCGAGAGCATCACCGGCACCTATGCGTTGACGCGGGCCCGTGAGAGCGCCGCCACCGACGCTGAGACGGTCGACAACACGCGCACCTGGAGCCTGGGCCAAGGCCTCTCCGAGAGCGACGTGGTCGCCCAAGGTGACTCCGAGCGGGTCGCCCAGACGTTCGTCGACTCGCAGTCCATCTCGACCAGCCAGGGCCTCAGCGCGACGATCCCGCGCAGCAAGATCGGCATCTTCTACCGCCAGACGACGCGCAACGTGAAGCGCGTCGAGGTGCGCAGCTACGACCTGTGCGGGCTGAGCAGTCACGTGGGTGAGATGCAGTTCAACGAGTGGACCTGGGCGCCCGATTTGGCCATCGGCGACAGCTGCGACACCGTACCTCCGCCGCCCGGCTTGCCGAGCGCGAGGTGCT
>JBNMOZ010000181.1:0-9745 GCA_051276005.1 Bradymonadia bacterium
CTACGCTGAGCAACGCAAGGTCAGCGTCGTGACAGATGGCAGCGACTCGGGCGAGCACCTTTTCAGGGCTTGAGATTTTCTGCACTTGCAAAAAAGTCGCGTCGGCCACGACATGCGCCCCAGTCAGAATCTGACGGGATCGGATGACGACCCCCGAGCCTGTCGAACTCTGTGGAGTTCGACTCTGCCAGGGATTGTCGTGATCAGGCGCTTGCGTCGTGGCGAATACCCGCACGACACCGCGATACTGCATGGAGCGGCTCCAGGTTCGGGGACGCGGGCACTGTACACTAGGTCGAAGCCGATATGCAGACGGCGGGAAGCATGACGTATGGGGAGATGGAGCGCGGGCATACTGCTGTATCGAGACGGTCCGGACGGCCCGGAGTTTCTCGTCGGCCATCCCGGCGGTCCGTATTGGAGCCGCAAGGATTTGGGCGCCTGGACGCTGCCCAAGGGGCACGTCGAGGACGGCGAGGACGCACCCACTGCGGCCCGCCGGGAGTTTCACGAGGAGACGGGCGCGCGAGTGACCGGTCCGCTCGTCGACCTCGGAGAGGTGCGTCTGCGCAGCGGCAAGCGCATCAACGGGTTCTTGGCGCAGGGCGACTTTGATCCGGCGCACTTGACCAGCATCGAGCACGAGATCGAGTGGCCGCCCCGCAGCGGTCGCCGGCTTCGATATCCCGAACTCGATCGCGTCGCCTGGTTCGCGCCCACCGAAGCCCGGCGCCGGCTGCATCCGGCGCAGGCGCGCCTCATCGATCGCGCGCTGACCCGGCTGGCGTGGTGCGGCGCCGCCGATGGCTGATCGGCACGCGCCCTGCCCCATATGATTTGTTTTGCTTAGACGAAAGGCTCGACCCCATGCCCCAACGACCCCAGACCCAAGGGCAGCGCTCATGAAGCAGCTCATGAGGCAACCCCTGCGCATCGCACTGCTCGCGGCGCTCGCCTGCACGGCCTGTGACGATGGCGCCCCCGACGGTGAGGCCGAAGGTGACATCATCGACGCCGGCCCGGACGGCACCATCACGGACGCCGGCCCGGACGCCGGCCCTGGGGTCGATCTCGGTCTGGGTCTCGACGGTGGGGCGCCCGACTTCGGAGCCGACCTGGGCCTGGATGCTGGATCTGTCGACGACATGGGCGACGCGGGCGACGCGGTCGTCATCGATTTAGACCCCTGCCCTGTCAGCCCGCGGGTTGATCCCGAAGCGGGCCTCGCTCAGCTGCCGATTTTGGGCGCGCTCAACGTGGGCGGTCCGGCCGCGACCGGCGCGTTCCTGGTCGAGGATCTCGACGGCGCCCGTGATGGCGCGCCCGAGTATGTCGTTGCCCGCGGCGGGCGCCTCGAGGCGTTCGGCGCGCGCGGCAACGCGTTGTGGAGCACCGCGATCCAGGGCATCACGACCTTGCACGTCGTCGCCGATGTTGACGGGGATGGGCGCCGCGAGGTGCTCGCGACCGGTGGCGCCGGTGCCTGGTGGTTCGACGCGCTGACGGGTGCCGAGCTCTGGCGATTGCCGGTCGCCGCGTTCGGGGCCGAGTTCGCCCCCATTGTCGCCGTGCTCGACGCCCGGATCGTCGACCTCAACGACGACGATCTGCCCGACTTGTACATCACCGACAGTGGCTGCACGGCGGGCGGCGACGGCCTGGGTGCGGCTTTCAGTTTCGCCAACGGTTTCGAAGATGTGCAGACGTTGGGCGTCGTCGGCGAGCCGCGTCGCGGCGGCCGGTGCTCGCGCTGGCAGACGCTGCGTGACGCCAATGGAGATGGCCGCCCAGACGTCATCCGACCCGACGCGGTCGGCATCGACGCGATGAGCCCGCGCGGCGAGGGTCGCTTGCTCTGCGGCCCGATCCCTGGCGTGGTCGGCGACACAAACCTGCCCCATATGCCGCTCGCCGATCCCGATCGCGCCGCTTGGGCGGTCTTCGATCACGGTCGCGTCATGCGGCTCGAGGCGCGCGTGGGCGAAGGTGAATGCCCCGATGGCCTGGGCCAGGGCACACTCGCCGTCGCCTGGACAGCCGATCTGGGCGCGTTCGTGCGGCCACAAGGCAGCTTCGCGATCGACGTCAACGGCGATGGCGTCGAGGCCCTCGTCACCTCGGTCCGCGCTGCCGATGATCAATGGTCGATCGTGCTCGTCGACAACGGCGTCTCGGTGCCGCTGCTCGCCAACGCGCTGGTTGAAGGCACCGTGGGCGATGACGCGCTCCTCGTTCGCCAGCAGCCCCAAGCTGAGCCTGCTCGCTTCGGCGCGCTCATGCTCATGCAGCTGCGCGACAACGCGCTGGTGCCCCTGTGGCCGGCCGCTGTGACCGCTGCGACGCCTATCCACATGCCCGTGCGCCGCGCCGATCGAACGCCCGAGTTCACACCCCTCGCCCAGTTCATCGGTGGCGGCCGGGTCCGTGTCGCCCTGGGCATCGCCGACGCCCAGGGCCGCGTTCAGGGGGTGCTGCGCGCGATCGATCAGGCTGGCGTCTCGGCCGACCGCGACTTCGGCGGCGATCCCGGAGGCTTCCGCCGGGTCTGCAACGCCGAAGCCTGCGCCACCAATCGCATCGCATACACCACCAGCGGCGGCGGCATTCAGGTCGTCGATGGCGCCCTCAACGGCGACGACGCGCTCGTGCGTGCGCCCACTGGGCTCGCGCAGCTGACGCCGGTCGACGGGTTGGGCATCCTCGCGCTGACCGGCGATACGCTGGGTCTGCTCAACCCCGCGCGACCCGAGGCACCCTATCGATGGGTCACCTTCATCGCAGCGGGCCGCCGCAACGACCCGATCGGCATCGGTGAAGACCTGATCGTCGTGCGCGATCACGTCGACTCGCCCACCGGCTGGCGCGCCGTCGACTTCAACGGCGCGCTGCTCTGGCAGCACCAGCTCGACCAGAGCAGCTACCGCGCCCAGGCAGGCGGCGACATCGCCGGCGACCTGGTGTTGCGCTTCGATCGCGTCACCGACATCGCCGGCTGGCCGCCCCCCGAAGCCTGTGATGTCACCCGCGAAGACCCCGACCTGCGCGTGCCCCTCGACGGCTGCCCGGCCGCCGCGATCAACGCGCGCTCCATCATCGCGTTGGACGCCCGCACCGGCGTATGCCGCTGGCGCGTCGCCTTGCGCCCCGCCCGGTGCGGCAGCCCCAGCAACCAGAACATTACGGTGCTCGGCGAGACGATCTACGTGACCAGCACCAACGAGATCGTGGAGCTCGACGCGACCACCGGCGATCAGGTCGCCCGCGCAGATTTGGGCTATATCGGCGCCTCTGGCCGAGGCGGCGGGGTGTTCTTCGAGGCCACCGACGGCGCGCTCGTGCGCTACGCCGGCAACGGGCCTCTGGACGTGCTCGAAGCCGACTTGTCGCTGCGCTGGCGGGCCGATGACGAAGGCATCCGAGCCCAGTCCTGGCTGCTGCGCGCCGCCGTGCAGATGGGCGATCAAGTCTGGGTCAGCCCTGCACCGCGGGCGCCCATCAACCGCTACGACCTCAACGCCGCTGGCGAGGGGACGTTGCCCAGCTCGCGCTTCGGCGTGCTGGACGGCGCGCTGGTCGACGGCGAGGGCGACGACATCCGCAGCATCGTGCCGACGGCCGACATCACCCCCGCCGTTGACGGCGTCTTGGTCACCGCCGACGACGGCTGGTTGTATGCGGTCGATCAGGCCGGCCAGCTCGCCTGGAGCCGCCGCTTCCCCGCCTCGATTGGACCGCCCAGCCTGGTCGACTTTGATGGTGACGGCGCGCGCGAGATGGCCATCCCGCTGAGTGATGGGCGCGTCCTGCTGGCCGACGCCGTCGCCGGAGCGCCACCCGAGGCCATTTGGGATCTGCCCTGCCCCGCCGTGCGCAGCTGCGAGCGCGACCGCGACATCGACACCACCGAGAGCACAACGAGCCTGTGCGCCGAGTGGCTGCCCCGCGAAGGCAGCACCGCCTATGAAGTGCAGGTCGTCGACGCCAACGGCGCAGTGCTGCGCGACTGGACAGACGTCGGTGAAGAGACCACCGCGCTGATCGACGGTCTCTCGCTCGTGCCCGGCGCGATCTACTTCGTCCGGGTGCGCAGCGTGACCGCCGACGGCGCGGGCACCGGCGGCCCCAGCGACGGCGTGCGGGTCATCAACGATCCACCTCCGCAGGTCGAGTTGACGGCCAACCCCACCGCCATCGGGCCGGGCACCCTCAGCCGCATCACCGTGCGGGCCATGGACGACGACCTGCTCGCCGGCTGGGCGCTGATCATCGTGACACCCGACGATGTGCTTGTGCAGCGGCTCGCGAACGGTCCGCTGGCTCAGCCCGATTTTGAAGAGAGCCGCGACTGGCTGGGCGACGATCGCAACAAGGATCCCGTGCCACCTGGCAGGTACATCGTGCGCGCCACGTTCGAGGATCGCGCGGGCAACGTGGGCATCGCCGAAGAGATCATCGAAGTCTGCGATGGGGCCTGCCCATGACGCTCGACAGCCTCAACGAGAGACCCTTCGAGGTGCGCACCGAGGGCGAGCCCCTCGGCGCGCTGGCCATCGCGCCGTTGCTCGCCCTGCTGCCACAGTGGACAGTCATCGACGATCATCATCTACGGCGTGTGTTCGACTTTAGCGACTTCAAGGGCGCGCTCGCCTTCGTGAACGCCGTCGGCGCCCTCGCCGAAGACGTGCAGCATCATCCAGACTTCGAGCTGCGCTGGGGCACCGTCGTGATCTCGATGTTCACCCACGATCTGGGCGGCCTATGCGAAGCCGACTTCGTGCTCGCGGCCCGCATCGACGCGGCGTTCGGGGCGCCCTCAGCTGGTCGCGCGCCACACGGCGTCGCGCAGGAATGACCCGTTGAAGTAGCCGTCTTCGATCACCTGCGCGATCTCTTCGACGTCGCGATACTTCTCCCAGTCGACGCGAATCACCGGCACGGTGCGCGCGATGTCTTCGATGAACTCGACGTAGTTTGCGTGCAGGCCCTGCAAATACTCCAGGGTGATGCCGGTCTCGACGTCGCGGCCCCGCTCGCGAATGCGGGCCAGGCTCGACTCGGGGCTCAGATCCAGGAAGACGATCACGTTGGGTCGGCACATGAAGTTGCTCATGTGGCGGAACAACTGCAGGTAGGTGCGGTAATCGCGGTCCTCCATCAGGCCCGCCTTCACCAGCGTCTTCGCGAAGACGGCGTCTTCATAGATCGTGCGGTCCTGCACCGCGCTGCCGCCCCGCCAAATGATCTCTTGGTGCTGCTGGAAGCGGCGATTCAACAGATAGATCTGGGTCTGAAACGCGTACCGGGCCGTGTCGCGATAAAAGTCGCTGAGGTACTCGTTGTCGCCCACCGGCTCATAATAGACCGGGATATCGAGGTGATCGCCCAGGGCCTTCGCCAGGGTCGTCTTGCCGGCGCCGATGAGCCCAGCGATGCCGATGAAGAGGTTCTGCAAGCCGTCCATGGATCTCCTCGCGCTCGGGAAGCTCAGCGCGGCCCCGGTATACACAGCCGACCCGTGCGACGCCAGCGATGGCCGCGTATCGCGCACTGTCGGTGTGGGTTCGAGAATCAAAGGGGGGCCGCGGGGCGGACGGGCGGGGGGGCGGACGGGCTGTCCTCTCAAAGATTCCAAAGCGCGTGAGCGTGGTGGCCAGCGCAGCACGCCAAGTGCCCTGCTTGGCGCCCCAAAATTTAGCAGAACCCCCAATTAATTCTGATAATCACTAGCAAAATCGGACCTTTCCGTCGCATTCAAAATTGAAGTTGATATCGTTTATCAATATGCCTACTTTGTGTGGGCGTCTTGCACGGCGCTTTGAGGTGAGTGGCGTCGACGCTGCGCCCCGAGGCGCGAGGCTTTGAGAGAAAGGCTGGCATCACGATGATCATTTGTTTATGCGAGGGAGTGAGCGATCGCGTCGTTCGGGCAGAAGCCCGACGTGGCGCGGTCAGTCTGCGTGCACTCAAGCAGGCGTGCGGGGCCGGCGGCGATTGTGGATCGTGCCGAGCCGAACTGCGCCGAGTGCTGCGCGACGTGAAGTCTGCGTCCCAACGCGCTCAGCCGGGACGCTAACGGTCGGTCGTGGTCTCGCCGCGGGTCGGCCCGATTTGCCAGGAGACCCGCCATGAACCGTGCCCCCAACAAAGCCGTCATCAGCCTGCTCAACGAGATCCTTACCGGTGAGCTGACGGCCATTAACCAGTACTTTCTGCACGCCAAGATGTGCGGCGACTGGGGCTACCTGAAGCTTCAGGCCACCGTGCGCGCCGAGTCGATCGACGAGATGCGCCACGCCGAGCAGTTGATCGAACGCATCCTCTACCTCAACGGCGTGCCCAACGTGCAGCGGCTGGGTAAGGTCAACATCGGCGAGACGGTCAAGGAGCAGTTCGAGCTCGACCTGGCCCTGGAGTACCTCGCGGTGCCCCGCCTGCAGAAGGGCCTCGAGGCCTGCGTCGAGCAAAGCGATGAAGGCACGCGGCTGTTGCTCTCGAGCATCCTGGCGAGCGAAGAAGAGCACATTGATTGGCTTGAGATGCAGTTGGGCCTGATGGATCGAATCGGCGAGCAGAACTACCTGCAGACCCAGCTCGCCTGATTGCCCCGGCCACTCGCCTGACAGATTCGGCCCGCGCAAACCCGGGCCGCCCCGGTTGACGCAGATGACGCCCGCATGGAGTCCATCATGCGTCCCACCCTCGCCCCCCGCCGCAGTCGCAGCCCGCCGCAGTCGCAGCCCGCCGCAGTCGCAGCCCGCCGCAGTCGCAGCCCGCCGCAGTCGCAGCCCGCCGCAGTCGCAGCCCGCCGCAGTCGCAGCCCGCCGCAGTCGCAGCCCGCCGCAGGCAGGCCTCTATGGCCTCGTCGCGCCCGACGCCAAGCAGTGCGCGACCCCCTTCAACAGGCGGCGCTGTGGCCCGTCGGTTGCGTGCGCCCGCAGCAGCGCAGATGATGACGAAGCCCCGTCCAGGAGTCCTGTGATGCGCCGTCTCGCCATGCCCTTCCTCGTCACCGCGTCGTTGAGCGCGTCGGCTGGCGCCCACGCTGCGCCACCCGCAGACGGACCCACCGTCAAGCCGCCCGCCCCCCAGCCGACGGCGCCGCCGAGCACCGTCCATGTGCCAGGCGGGCGCATCGTGCGCGACGCATCAGGGCGGTGTCTCAAGCTGATCACGAGCAAGTGTCCGCCGACAGCCAAGTGCAATCCGCCTCCGCCACGGGCCGTCCCCTGCCCTCCAGCGCTGCTCCCAGCCGCGCGTCCGGGCGAGCAAATAATTAGAAAATCTGACGGCACGTGCGCTGGATTCACACCCATCACGTGTACGCCCGATGCGACGTGTAACCCGCCGTCGCCCCGCCCGATTCGCTGCCCGGAGCCGCCCAACGCGCCCAAGAGCGCGGGGCCGGCGTCGACGATATTTGCGCCGCCGCCGCCAAAGTGAAATTGCCGCACAGTGGGCCGAAGCCTCACGGTCTCACGCTGCGGGCAAAGAGCCGGAACGATTTGAATTCACTTCAGTTTCCTGCGAATACTCAGGGGACTCGGCCGTCATGTGCGGCGCTGAAACCGGATCCACAAGGACAACCAAGATGACCCACCTGCTCACCGGGCTCATTCTCCTCACGTTCACGCTGTCCGCCTGTGGCGGCGGTCAGAGCGGCGTCGACAAAGAGAGCATCCGCGCCAACGCCGACGCCGCCGATCGCGACCTCGACCGCGAGTCTGAAAAGAACGCCGACTGACCCTCCTCGCACCTCTGGAGATCCCGATGAATCGACTGCCCCTCAACCTCCTCCTCGGCGCAGCTTTGGCCTGCGGCGGCGCTCTGCTCACCACCGGCTGCGGCGGTGACCAGATCAAGCACAACGGCACGTCTGCCAATTCGCCCAAGTGGGTGAACATGGGCGCCGCGGCGTTCAAGGACAAAGCGTTCTACGGCGTGGGCGTGGCCACCAACATCAGCTCGATCAGCCTGCGCCGCAGCACGGCCGACGCCCAGGCCCGCGCCGAGCTGGCCAAGGTGTTCACCAGCCGCGTGCAGAACCTGATCAAGAACTACGACGCCAGCACCACCGACGGCGATCGCGAGGCCGCCGAGGCCCATCGCCAAGAGGCCACCAAGGTCTTCACCGAGATGGAGCTTACCGGCGTGCAGATCGTCGATCGCTACTACAACACCGACCAGAAGTCGCAATACGCGCTGGCGAAGCTCGACCCCGAGGCCTTCGACGGCCAACTCGATCTTCTGGAGCGCCTCGGCGCCCGGGCCAAGACGATCATCCGCGCCAACGCCCAAAAGGCGTTCAAGGAGATCGACGAAGAGTCGGCCCGCCGCGCCATTCAGCCCTGATCGTCTTCAAGGTCGCGCGGTGCTCTCGCCCGCGCAGGCTGTCCGTCAGCCCTTGACCAGACCGTCCAGCCCGCCCGACTCAGCCAGAGCTTTGAGATCCGACGCGCCGCCGATGAGCGCCTTGTCGACGAAGACCATCGGGAACGTGGGCCAGCCGGTCCACATCTTCAACGCGTTGCGGCGCCGCCAGTTGCTCAGATAGCTGCCGAACTGCAGGTATTCGAAGTCGATCCCCCGCGCCGCCAGCAGCTTCTTCGCCTTGCCGACATGGGGGTTGCCCCCCAAGCCGATGATCACGACGCGATGGGCCTCCAGAGCCGACTCGACCTCAGTGATGAGATCGCGATGCAGGCCCGCGATGCGGTCACGGATGGCAGGATGGATACGGTCTTCGGTGAGCTGAGCGCGTTGCACGGTATGCCTCTTGGGTTTCAGTGAGTCGGTGCTGATGCCGCGATTCAATCCGCGGTGTCGGTCTCGTGTCGATTCGCATCAGAAGTTCGATGGGCATCTGCCGACGGGTCGATGTTCGTCCAGCCCGGATGGCGTGGGCGCCCGTGATTCGAAGATCAGCGCGCGATCTGCGGCACTTTGCCGGGCGCTGAAGTCCACGTCAAATGAGACAGACGGCAGTATTTGTGGGCCGACCAGGCCACGTACGCGGTGACGGGTCGTGCGTCGCCGCAAACGATGATCCACAACACCATGCCCAACACGATCCCCGGCGCCGCCGGCTGATCGCCTGATTCAACGCAAACCTGCCGCCTGTGCCCGTCCACTCGGCTAAAGTCTGCGCCCCACTCTCACGCCCGAAGTCCTTGTTATCCGGTCAGTTTTGGTTTGCCGGCCGGCATCGACTATGCTGCATGTAACGATTAGACCTACACGGAGACGTCATGTCTTTTCTCATCGCCCTTCTGCTCGCGCCCAACCTGCATTGCCCGCCCGATGTCGGCCAGCTTCGATGGCGCGACATTCCACAGGCCGTCGGCGAGTACACCGTCAACGTAAGCGTTTGGGACACCAACCAGGACGGCGTGCCATCGGCGGGCGACTTGGTGCACTTCGGCGAACCCTCCCGCGACGGCCAGACGCTGGGCTTGCTCGAGACCTGGTTCAAGGCCGGCGACGACTTCGCGGCCGAGCTGACTGCGGCGCTGCCCAAGGTCCCTCCGGTCTGCGAAGGCCAGCCCAATGTCAACACGAAGCCGCCACCCCTCGCGTCGCTCAAGGCGCTCAAGTCGCGCCTTGATGCCGCCTACAAGCCGCTCATCAAGCGGCAGAAGCGCATCGCCTATCTGCACTCGCAGATGACGCGCTGGAGCAAGAAGATCTGCAAAGACAAGCACTTCCGATCACATGGTGTCGTCGCCGAAGAGCTCGTCGCGCGGGCCAG
>JBNMOZ010000182.1:0-9709 GCA_051276005.1 Bradymonadia bacterium
CAGGTTGTCATCGCGGGCTTCAGATTTGTAGACGACCTCGTCGTGCACGGTGATGCGGTTGGTCGCCAAGACCAGCGCCACTTCACCAAATTCGCTGGACGCGGCCGCGAGATGGCGGTGGGCCTGGGTGGTCGCGGCGTCCATGGCGTCGCCGTCGGCCTTGGCGCCGTCACGGATGAGCCTGAGCGCCTCCCGCATTCGCGTCACTGTACCGCTGTCGGGGTCTGCGCTCACCGTCACCCCGGAGCGCCGCGCGGGCGACGCCGTATCCGATTGAACGTCAAGCCTTGCACAGCGCGCGCAGATGATCGACGGCGATGTCGATATCATCCAACGTCACATAAGGCGCCGGACCCAAGCGCAGCACATCTGCCCGGCTGTCGACAAAGATGCCGCGCTGTCGCAAGGCGTCGACGATCGCGCTCGCGCCGGGCAAGCGGATCGCGACGAATCCGCCCCGCAGCGCGTGTTCGTGCGGGGTCAAGACCTCGAAGTGCGGCGCGAGGCCCGAGATGAGGCGATCGGTCTGCGTCAGCGAGAGCGCCCGCAGGCGCGGCAGGTCGAGCCTCTGCGCTTCGAAGAACTCGATGACGGCGGCGGCGCGATAGAAGCTCACCGGGTCGAAGGTGCTGCCTGCGAAACGACTTGCGCCGTTCGGGCCGTAGCCGATCAGCCCGTCTTTACGCGGGCTCGAGAGGTGCTCGAAGTCACTGAACCACCCGGTCAAGGCAGGGCGTAACGTGCAGCCGGGCGGCACCCGCATCCAGCACACACCCTCGCCCCATTGCACGTATTTATAGCCGCCCGCGATGACGAAGATCGGGTCGGCCCCCAGCGCGTCGAGGCGGAAGGGCAGCGCGCCAAAGGCGTGGTACGCGTCGAGCAATACGGCCGCACCTTGCGCATGTGCGGCGGCGATGGCGACGGGCAGGTTCGGGACCTGCGTGGCGGTCTGAAAGAGCACGGTCGAGGTGAGCAACGCCGCAGTGTCGGGCCGGATCGCGGCGGCGAGGCGTTCGGAGAGGGTCTCCACCGGCGTCGCTGAGACCCAGGTGACCTCGATGCCCTCTTCACTCAGGCGGCGCAACTGACGCGCAATGCTGTGAAATTCGCCGTCGGTCGTGACCAGGTGTGGCCGGCCGCGATGCAGCGGGAGCGCGCTGAGAAACCGGCTCACCAGGGCATGGGTGTTCTGGTCGAGCGCGATGTCTTCGGCGCGCCCGCCGATCATATCGGCGATGTAGCGCTGGACGCGCTCGACGCGCTCGAAGACGGGCCCCCATTTGCCATCGACGTGCTCGGCAGCCGCCGTCCATGCGGCCATGACTCCGGCGCGTGAGACATCGGGCCATGCCTGATGTGAGTGCCCTGTCAAGAGAATGCGGCCCGGCCGAACGAACGCGCTATAGTGCTGCGCGAGTTGCTCGCTCTGGAGCGGCTGGTCCTGCTGCGGAGGTCGATCTTGGATCATTCGAAAATCCTCACCGGCGCCGATGACTGGCGCTCCGACAGTGAGAAGCAAAAGTCGGAGCTACGCAAGGCGGCGATCAGCATGCTCAAGCTGTGGATCCCCGACCACCCCGAAGCGAGCATGGCCAAGGACGAGTTCTATGCGCAGTGGCGCGAGGCCATGGTGGGCCTGCAAGAGGTCACGTTCGTCAGCATGCTCTCCCTGGGCGTCGAAGACCTGATGGTCCACAACTTCGGCGCCAAGCCGCTCTCGCTGCAAACCTTGCTGGTGCAAAGCGCGGGCACCGAGGCCTTCCTCGATGCGCGTAACGCGCTGCGCGTGGTCCGCCGCAAGTTCGGGATGATGACGTTGATCTCGCGCATGGCGGGCATCTTTGAGCAGCGCAACCTGCATGCGCTCATCTTCAGCGCCGACATCAGCGAGGCCGAGTTGTTGCGGGTGTCGCTGCTCATGGCGAATCGGCCCGAAGGCACCTCGGCCGAAGAGGAGCAGCGCTTCAAGTCGTCATGGCGCCGGGCCGAATTGCGCGGGGTGCGCACGCTCTATCATGCCGACGTGATTGGGCGCCGACTGCCGTTGGGGTGGCCGGTGAAGGCGCATTACACCGCGCTGTCGATGCGCATGAAGGCCGGACAGTCCGCCGCCGCCGCGAATGCCGAGCTGATCGAAGCGCGAATCGGTCGGCTTGCGCCCAAAGACTTCGGCACGATCGCCCAATACGCCAATCGGCTCTGCGAAGACCTCGAGGCCCCCGATGGGTTCGACCCGGCCGACGCGCTGATCGCCGCCGCGCCTGAGCGCCCGATGCTGGGTGTCACCCGCCGGCTCTATGACGACTTTCGGCTGTTGCGCCGCGAGCGGTCACGAGCGCGGCATGACGATCCGCTCTTGGGCTCGATGGAGAGCTCGATTGAGACGTCCCCCGACGCGAGCATCGATGACGACTTGCTGGCCGAAGCGACGGAGCATGAAGACGACGAGCTGCGCCGTCTGGCGCTGGCGCTAGAGCGTATTCGCAGGGTGCGGGGCCCCGAGTTCTTCACCACCGTCACGGCCCGGGGCGAAGAGATCGACTTCGACTCACTCGAAGGCAGCATGGAGTCGGCGGCGCGCGTCGAAGATCTCAACCCCCTCGAGGCATTCGCGCAGGCGCGAATGGTCGCCGCGCCCTATTACCAGACGCTTGCCCTGGCGGGCGTCGTGCCGCGCCTGATAGCCGAGGGCCAGGAGTCATCCGCGAGCGATGCCGCGCAGCTGTGCTTGGACGCCGCGCATCAGTGTGAGGCCGACGATCGGGTCGAGGCGCTGACGCTGGCCCTGGGGGCGCTGCTCGCCACGCCGCAGCACGGTGCCGCCGCCGACGCCATCGTTGAGGCGCTCGCCGTCGCGCATCAACAGACGCCCAGCGAGCATCGCGCCGAAGCGCTCATGCGGGTGGCCTCTGCGCTCTTCGAGTCGGGGCCGCTGCCGTCGGTCGCGCGGGCGCGCCTTTCGGGCGCATTTTTGGGCGAGGACGTGCACTTCTGGGGCAAGCCCGAGGTGACGCCCGCGCTCGTCGAGATCTGCCTGGCCCTGCTGTCTGCCCGCGATGACGACACGATCATCTTCTTGCAGAAGGTGGTCGCGCATGCCGATGAAGAGGTGCGGCGCAGCGTGTTGCGGGCCATGCCCGTGGGCGAGGATGTGGCGCTGCGCACCGTGCTCCTCACCCACCTCAAGGATCCGTCGACCGACGTGCGGTGCGAGGTCATCGAGCGCATCGGCGTGAGCGGTGAGCTGACGTTCTTCATCTATCTGATCAACCACTTACGGCATAGCGATGTGCTGGTACTCGTCGAGGCGCGGGCGTTGGCGCTGAACCTGTGTCGTTTGGAGAGCACCCGCGCCGTGCCCTACCTCAACGGCATGCTGGGCAAGCTCGCGCACCCCGACAAGCGTCTGCTCAAGCGACAGGCGCCGATCAAGCACGCCGATGAGAGCATGCAGCTCGCGGCCATCGAAGCGCTGTATCGCCTCAACTCCCGCCCGGCGCGGCAGATCCTCCACCACCTGACGCAAAAGAAGATCCGCGGCGGCGGGCTGATCGCCGATACGATCCAGCGCGTTTGGCTGATGGTGAAGAGCGCGCCGTATGGCGACGCCCTGTTGCCGCGATCGCCGCACCATCCGGAGTGGAGCGAAGACGACGACGCGGTCGACTTCCTGGCTGAGCTTGACGCGGCACAGCCCGAGCCAAGCGCCGAGTTGCCGACCGCCGATGAGGCACCGTCGGTGCCGGATGAGGCGAAGAAGGGCGGCTTCTTCGGGCGCATACGCACGCTCTTGGCGCGCGGCGACGACGCTGAAGATGCCGGTGAAACGACCCCAGTCGAGCCGGCCGGCGCGGACTCCACTGCATCCAGCGGTGCGGCGGCGCAGATGCCCGTTGAGGCGGCGACCGAAGAAGAGGCCCCGCGCGCCCGCGCCGCGCTCGAGTTTGAGGGCGTCTTGCTCGAAGGCCCCGAGCTGTGGTCCGGGCGCGTGCAGATGCGCTTCGCGCTCTACCCCGAAGAAGACGCGGCGAAGGCGATCTGGACCGAAGAGCTCGCCGACGTGGCGGTGCGCGGTGGCACGTTCAGCGTGCACCTGGGGGTGAGCGAGCCGCTGCCCGAGATCCCTAAAATGGCGTGGCTTGGGATGGCCGTCGATGGGGGGGGAGAGCTCGCGCCGCGGACCCGGCTGGGGCGCGCGCGCACGATTGTCCAAGGGTAGGATTGTCCAAGGGCAGGATTGTCCAAGCGCAGGGGGGCAGGCCTGTAGGTCAGCAGCCGCGCAGGTTGAGACAGCGCTACGTCTGCTCCGCCATCGCGTGGCCGGCGATCCAGCCGCCCGTCCAGGCCGCCTGGAAGTTGAATCCGCCCGTCACCGCGTCGATGTCGAGCACTTCGCCCGCGAGGTACAGCCCGGGGTGGCCGCGGGCGGCGAAGCGTTTGAAGTCGATGGCCCGCAGGTCGACGCCGCCGGCGGTGACGAACTCGTCTTTATTGGTGCTCTTGCCCGTGACGGCGAAGCGGGCGTCGGCCAGCTCGGCTGTCAGCGCACGCGCCGCGTCCTTGGACAGCTCGGCCCATCGCTGACGCGCCGGCACCCCGGCGTGCGCCACCAGCCGCTGCCAGAGGCGCGCGGGCAGCTCGACCGGGCGATGGTTGACCACCAACCGTTTCGCGGCCTCTCGCCGTGCCCGCGTCATCGCCGCCGGCACGTCCTCGGTTGTCCAGGCGACGCGCAGCTCGAAGCGATGGTCGAGGGCGTGCAAATCCCGCGCGCCCCAGGCCGACAGCCGCAAGATGCCCGGCCCGCTCACGCCCCAATGCGTGATGAGCAGCGGACCGGCGTCGTCGAGCGCGGTGTCAGACACCCGCACCCGCGCGCTCGGCACGCTCACCCCGGCCAGACCGGCGAGCCGCTTGTCTTTGATGTTGAACGAGAAGAGCGAGGGCACCGCCGGCACGATCGGCAGCCCGAGCTTGCCCAGCAGCGTCCACAGCTTCGGGTTTGCACCACAGGCGATCATCAGCCGAGACCCACGCAGGCTCAGGCCCTTGCGGGTCCGCACCTGCCAGCCGCCGTCCACCGGCTCGACATGGTCGACGCGCTGCTGCATCTCGACGCGCACCCCGGCCTGTCGAGCGGCCCCGACCAGCGCGCCGATGATCGTCTCGGAGCGATCGGTGGTGGGAAACATGCGCCCGTCGGCCTCGGTCTTCGCCTCGACGCCCTCGGCAGCGAACCAGTCCAAGGTCTCGGTGGGGCCGAACTGGTGAAACGGACCCAGCAGCTCGCGTCGACCGCGCGGATAGTTCGTCGTCAGCGCGCGTGGATCGCGGCAGTCATGCGTCAAGTTGCAGCGCCCACCGCCCGAGATGCGCACCTTGGCCAGCGACTGCGCGGCGCCCTCGAGGATGACGACGTCGAGGTCGGGTCGAGCGCGGGCGCAGGCGATCGCGGCAAAGTAGCCGGCCGCGCCGCCGCCCACGATCAGCACTGTTCGCTCGAAGTCAGACATGTGGGCGGTATGTCATGGCGACGCGGGGGGGGTCAATCCCGGGTCGGCGAAGACGCAGCGCGGCGTCATGCGAAGACGTATGAAGTTCGGCGGTTTCCCTTGCCCGCGCTGGGGGCGGCGCGCTTCATCGACCCACGTACACGCGTGGGGACGAGGATGAGCGCGCAAATTCTGATTATCGTCGGCAGCCTTGTGTTGCTGGGTGGGTGCGGCTTCGGCAGCGGTACGCTGGACGACATCGATCCGGAGGCCGCGCCCATGCAGCCCACCTACCAGGCGCACGTGGCGCCGATCATGACGCGGTACTGCACGGCTTGTCACGCCACCGACGCGCAACCCGGTGAGGTCGAGGGCTACGGCTACGAGACCTGCGACAAGGTGCGCCGCAACTGGGGCGGCATCGAAGACACCGTCTTCGAGAAAGACAACATGCCCCCTGGGTTGGGGCGCCGGGTGACCGAACCCGAGCGGCTCGCGCTGCAGCGCTGGTGGGATCAAGGGGGCATGTGTGATTGATTCGACAGGGATTGATTCGACAGTGATTGATTCAGGACGGCTCACCCGATCGATCCTATTTGGGTTCGTGCTCGCGACTTGCTGGGTCAGCGTGGCCGAGGCGTTGCCGCTCTACACGGCCCGCGGCGGGCGCACCTGCGACAACTGCCACAGCCTGCCCAACACCTGGTACGACCCCGAAGATATTGGCGATCGCAAGTGCACGCTCAGCTGCGCGGGCTGCCACGTCGATCCCAGCGGCGGCGGCCTGCGCACCGCCTCGGGGCGCTACTACGGCGAGGCCACGCTGCCCATGTTTGCGGGCCGCAACCGCCCGCTCGACGATCGCAGGCGCGACCTCTACAAGCTCTTCAGCGGCGGCAGTGACGGCGACGTGCCGAGCAGCCAGGCGGCCAGCTCGCAGCCAACCTCGGGGCCCGTCAAGCCCGCGACGGCGCAGGGCGATCCCCGCCCGCCGAACGCGCCGCCCGCCACCCGCGGCTGGCTCGCGTTTGGTGAACCGCTGGATGGCGGTGGCAGCACGATGGCCTGGCTCAATGGGCGCTACGACGACATGAACGCCGATCCGCTGCTTCTGTTCGGCGGCGACTTTCGGCTGGGGTTCATGACGCGGGGGCCGCTGTTCTTCCCCATGCAGGCCGACGTGTACGCGGCGGTGCATCCCGTCGAGCACTTGATGCTGTCGACCACTGTCGGCGCGCGCGGACGCACCGACAGCCTGCTCTTCGAGGAGTCGCCGCTCGATGACCAACCGCGGTTCGCGGTGCGCGACATCTGGCTGATGACCCACGAGTGGCCCTACCTGAGCTACGCCCGGATCGGTCGATTCTTGCCCGCGTTCGGCACGCGCCTGGCCGATCACACGGCCCCGATTCGTCGAGCCTTCGGCATGAGCCAAGAAGACCCCGCCAACCGGGTCATCGGCGGCGAGGTCGGGTTCACCGGCAACTACCCGTATGCCGCGGCGTCGGTCTTCTCGCCCAGCACCCGCGACGCCCGCAACCCGTTCGAGCCCGGCGATGGCTGGGGCACGGCGATCAACGGCGGCTACCGCGCGCTGGGCTGGCAAGTCGGCGCCAGCGCGATGCTGCGTCGTCGCTCGCTGGACACCGGCGGCGACACCACCGACGTCTCGCTGCAATGGGGGTTTAACCCCTGGTTCTATTCGAAGAGCCTGCCCTTCACCTACCTGGGCGAGGTCACCGCCGGGCAGTATCAGCGCCAGCTGAGCGGCAAGGACACCCAGCAAATCGCGCAGTACCATCAGCTCGCCTGGACGATGGTCAACGGCGTGATCGGGCGGCTGCGCTACGACTCCTGGGATCCCGACGTCGAGATCAAAGACGACGAGCAGTATCGGCCCGGCGTCGGGCTCGATTTGACGATCATCCCCCGGCTGACGCTCAGCGTCGACGGCACGTTCTCCTTCCCGGCGGGCGGCGAGGCCAGCGCGGGCACGTTCATCCAGCTGCACGGGTGGCTGTAGGCATATTGCATAGCATCTCGCGCGGCAGAGCAGCGGCAGCCTTGCCCGCGCCCCGCTGACGCGATACCACGATCGCAGTATGAAACTCATTCGCCAGACCAGCCTGTTCAAGACGGGGCCCACGCGGCTCCTCATCTACGAGATCGACCTCTGCGAGGTTGGCCCCGATGAGTTCGTCGTCAACGTCCGCCACGGCCAGCAGGGTCGCGCGCTCAAAGACGGCACCAAGACGGTCATGCCGGTGCGCGAGGCGCGGGCAGAGCGCGTCTTCGGCGATCTGGTCGCGGGCCTGCTTGAGAAGGGCTACAGCTCGCGGCGCCCGGCGCCTGGCGCGCCCATGCCGACGGCCACCCCGGCAGTCGTCGCGCCTGCGCCCACCCCCGTCGTGCCAGATCTGCCGCCCCGCGAGGCCGAGATCGTCAGCCGCCTGCGCAACGATGGCAGCGCGCAGTCGCTCGACCGCGTGATTTGGCGGGCAGGCGAGTATCGCGTGCAGGCCGCTGGGCCGGTGCTGGTCGGCCTGTTGAGGGGGGCGAACCGTCTTCGACGTCGCACCATCGCCGGCGCGCTGGCGGCGATCGCGAACCCGGCGACGGTGTCGACCCTGCAGAGCCTCGCTGACCGCACGGACGCCGCGGTGCGTCGCATGGGGCAGGAGGGGTTGCGGCGCACGCTGAACGGCGCGGCCCTCGACGCCCAACGCCAGACCTGGCGCGGGCAGCTGCCCGGCGCGCTCGCGACCGGCACGGCCGACACGCTGCAGCCGGCGTTGGACGCCGCGGCGCGCGAGAACCCCGCCGCGATTGGCTACCTGTATCTGCTCGATGAGCCTGCGGGGCGCGCGGCGATCTTGCGGTGGCTCGAAGCGGCGCCCTTTACGCCGCCGAGCTTTCGCGTGGTGCGCGATCTGTTCAAGCGCGCCGAGGTGCGCGACGACGCCGAGGTCTTCGGGCTCATCGCCTGGCGCATCGATGTGACGCGGGGCAACGGCGGCTGGGGCGCCTACGATCAACGCACGCGCCGGTGGGTCGCGTGGGCCGAACTGGTGCGATCGGCCGACAACACCCAATACGCCTTCTCGAACGCGACCCGTCGGTGGTGGCGTCGGCGCATCTGGCGCACGCTCAACGCCCGCGCCAAGGCAGGCTTCACCGGGGCCTTTTGCGCGCTGGCCGCGGCCTATATGACGCGCTTCGATGACGCGCAGGCCAAGCAGGGCTATGGGGCCTGGGCGCTGGGCAACCTGCTGCATCGCAACAACCCCAACGTGTTGCCGAACGCGTCGAAGCTGCGGTTTGAGCGCGGCTCGATGACGCCCGTCTCGCTGCGCAGTGAGGCCTGGCCGCTGGCCTGGAACGCGCACCTTGATGCGGTGGTCGATGTGCTCGGTCGAGCGCGCTGTGGGCCGGTGCTTCAGTTTGCGCTCGAGGTGCTCAAGCGCAACCGAGGGGCCTGGGATCAGGTGCCGTTGGCGCTGCTGATTGAGCTGTTGGCCGACGGCCGACCGGGGGTCGTCAACATCGCCGTCGAGATGGCGGTCACGCGCTACGACCCGCGGCAGCCGAACCATACGCTGGTCGAGCGGATCGCCTGCTGCGACAACGCCATGGCGCGCCAGGCCGCCTTTGGTTGGCTGCGCGCCGACGCGCGTCGGTTTGTCGCGGATCATGGACTCATGCAGGCCGTCTTGACGTGCGCGCACGCCGACACCCAAGCCGTCGCCGCCGAGCTGATCGGGCGCGCGGCGCCCAGCGATCGCGACGCGATCACCCTGGCCGTCTTCACCGCCCTGACCGACGCGCCGAGCGAGACCGTCGAAGGTCTGCTGGGTCAGGCTGTTGAGCGGGGCGTCATCACCGCTGCGCACCTGACCGCTTTGATCGCGCGTCTGCCAGCGCTCGCGGGCCGTCTGGCGCTCACCGACCATCGCGCGCCCGACGACGCGCTGACGGCGGCGTTGCTGCGCTGCGATGACTCCACCGCCCGCGCCGCGGGCGTCACCCTGCTCGGTCGCCTGCCCGATCATGTGCTGACCCAGCGGTACGCCGTGCTGGTTCACCTGTGCACGCATGCTGATCCAGCCATTCGGGCCGCGATTCGTCCCGTCATCACGCGGCTCGCGGCGGGCAACTCAACCTTCGGCGAGTCGATCCTCTCGAGCCTGATCGAGATCTTGCGCCAGCCTGAAGCG
>JBNMOZ010000183.1:0-9657 GCA_051276005.1 Bradymonadia bacterium
GAGGGGACTGGAGACTGAGAGGGGACTGGAGACTGAGAGGGGACTGGAGGCTCAGAGGGGACTGGAGGCTCAGCCGAGCCAGGCGTTGACCAACCCGGTGAACAGCGCCACGCCGTAAGGCGCGACGTCGTCGTTGAAGTCGTAGCCGGTGTTATGCAGCCCACAGCCCATCCCGGCGCCGCCGCCCTGACCCAGCCACAGGTAGGCGCCGGGCCGCTCCTGGAGCATGAACGAGAAGTCCTCGGCGCCCATGGTGGGCGGACGATCGACGCTCACGTTCGCCGCGCCGAAGACGCCCCGCGCCACCTCGGCCGCGAAGGCCGCTTCAGCCGGATCGTTGACCGTGGGCGGGTAGCCGGGCAGCCACTCGATGTTGATCTGGGTGCCGGTCACCAGGGCGATGCCTGCGGCCATGCGACCGATCTCGGCGTGGACGCGCGTGCGCGTCTCGGGGTTCAGCGCGCGCACGGTGCCGTGCAACGCGACCCGATCGGGGATCACGTTATGGGTCGAGCCGCCCTGCACCTTGCAGATGCTGACGACCACCGGATCGAGGGGTGAGGTCGACCGGCTCGCGATCGTCTGCAGGGCCACGATCAGCTGGGCGCTGGCCACCACCGGATCGACGCAGGCGTTGGGGATCGCCGCGTGCCCGCCCTTGCCGATGACCTCGAACTCGACGGCATCGGCGGCGGCCATGACCGGCCCGGGGCGCACCGAGACCGTGCCGGGCGCCATGGCGGGCCAGTTGTGCAGACCGAAGACCTTGTCGCAGGGGAACCGGTCGAACAGGCCGTCCTCGATCATCGCCTTCGCGCCGCCCTTGCCCTCTTCGGCGGGCTGAAAGATGAAGTGGACGGTGCCGCTCAGCGCGCTTGATCCGGCGTCGCGCAGTTGAGCGTCGCGCAGTCGCGCCAAATGCCGCGCCGTGCCCAGCAGAATCGTGACGTGTCCATCATGGCCGCAGCCGTGAAACACGCCGGGGTTTGTCGACGCATACGGCCGCGCAACGCCCTCTTGCATCGGCAGGGCGTCCATGTCGGCGCGCAGCCCGATGGTGCGGCCGCCGTCGCCAAACTTGAGCACCCCAACCAGGCCGGTGACCCCGATCTCGCGATGCACCTCGATGCCGAACTCGGTCAGACGCGCCGCGATGAAGTCGGCCGTCTTGTACTCGGCAAACGCCAACTCAGGGTGCGCGTGCAGGTGGCGACGCCATGTGGTCATCGACGGTGCAAGCGATTGAATCGACTCAGGAATCTGTGGCGTCATGGTTACTCCCAGAGGGTCGCGAGGGCCGCCCGGGCCTGCTCTACGGCCGGTGTCGACAGGTCGGGTTGGCGCCGCAAGGCATCGTTGACAAAGCGCTCAGCCGCAAGCGCAGCGCGGGCGGCGGCGTCGAAGTCTTGCGTGTCGAATCGAAGCCGGGCTCTCCGCGCCAGGGCGAGGCCGATCAGCAAAGACTGGCGCTCATCAGGGACGCCCGGCAGGTGCTCGGCGAGATCAAGGTCGAGCCCGACGCTGGTCTGAATGTCGTCGTCGAGGACGGTCGTCTCGTCAGGCTTCGCAGAGGCCGCCCGGGCCAGCGCCGCGGCCAGCTGCGCGATCTGGCGCATGAGCAGGTCTCGTTGAACAAGCATTTCAGTTGTCTCTCAAAGCCGCGGTGCTCGGGATCGACCCCCTCACGGGGGCGCCGCCGTTTCTCCTCGCTTCGTTCGTTCGTCTCTCTGGCGGTCCAGCCGAGGCTGGACTGCGATCCCTGTGCTCCGGGGCTCTCATCGGTTAGCGCCCCAACCGAGTCGCCAGAATCTCAACGCCGCGGGCGACCACATCGGGGATGGCGGCCGTGAAGCAGACCCGAATATGGGTCGGGTACGGGCCAAAGCTGCCGCCCGGTGCGACGAGCAGGCCCTTGTCGACCAGATCCGACAGCAGCCCGCTGAGGCCCCGGTCGTCCAGCGCATCCGCCACATCGAAGAACAAGAACGTGCAGCCCTGCGGTGGCGGCACGCCCAGGCGCCTTGCGGCGGCTTCGCCTACGTCGCGATAGCTGTACGCCGATTCGCGGGCCCAGGCCTGACCCGGACCGCCCAGCGCGAGGCTCGCCGCCAGCTGCGATGCCGTGGGCGTGCTGTAGAAGCTGTGCAGCGACACCTTGCCCGCCGCCTGCATCGCGCTCGCCGGGCCCAGCACGTATCCGCAGCGGTTGCCGGCCATGCCGAAGGCCTTGCTGAAGGAGTGCGCCGAGAAGGTGCGCTCCGGCGCGAGGGGGCGGGTGTGCACGTGATCGCCGCCCCAGGCGTAGAGCTCGTAGACCTCGTCGGCGAGGATCCACAGATCGTGTTTGCGGGCCCAGGCCACGATGGCTTCCAGCTGCTCGCCGGGGATCAGCTTGCCGGTCGGGTTGCTGGGGGTGTTCAGGTAGACGGCGACGGTGCGATCCGTGCGGGCCGCCTCGACGGCCTTAAGCGCCGACTTGATGTCATGAGCCACGTCGAAGAACGGCGCGGGCACGGGGGTGCCGCGGAAGGTGCGCACCATGCCGGCGATGAGCGGCCAGAACGGCGCGAGGATGATCACCTCGTCGCCGGGATCGACGATCGCGCCGACCACCGCGCACAAGCCGGCCGTCGCGCCCGCGGTGACCAGCACTTCGTCGCGTTCGACGGCCAGACCCTGGCTCTGTCCGGTCCACTCGACGATGGCGTCGAGCAGCGCCGGGTGCCCCTGCGGCGGGGCGTAGCGGTGCATGCCTGGATGGGTGTCTTCGTTGAAGTCGGACAGACGGCAGCCGGCGGGCGGTGAGCGCCAAGTGTCGCCGACGTGCAGCGGATAGATTTCACCGTCGTGGGCGGCGAGGCGGTGCGCGAGCTTCGAGTACACCGAGCCCTTCACGCCGGCCACGATGCTCGCGAAGTCGGGATGCCCTGGCATGACGCCCTTTCGAAGAGGACTTGCAGATGCGTGCGGGGACGCGCAGCCGCGCCCCGTTTCGCGGCCAGTGTCGGCGGGGGCGTCGGTGGGGTCAATGCCGTTGCGCGCTGCGTGGTAGCCTGCGCCCAGGCGCCGTTCGCGCCATGGAGGATTTCGATGCGCGTCTCTGCTCTGCTCGCTCTGTTTTGGACGGGCATCCTTTGGCCCAGCGCGGGGTTCGCGCAGTCCTTTGAGAAGATCTGTCTGCCGCAGCAAGACGCGGGCGACGGCGCTTCGGTGGCGGTCGACGCCCGCAATAACATCCACTTCAGCCGCATCTCGCGCCTGTCTGGGGCGCTGCAGCACTCCGTCCTGTATCCGGACGGGCGGGTCGTCGACGCCGAGATCGTGCGCGGCGTCAGCCTGCTCGCCTTCAACGAGGTCGACAGCACCCAGATCGTGCTCGAGGGCATGCGCCCGAGCATTTGCTACCACCACGCGGTCGACAACACCTTCGAGGTCGCTGTGCGCACCGACGAAGGGTGGCAGCGCGAGGTGATTCACCGGGGCGCGGGCGCGGGCCGCTGGTGCTCGATGATCCCGCATCGCCGCACCTTGGCGGTGGCCTTTGGCAGCGACGATGGCCGGTTGCGCATGGCGTTGCGGCTGGGGCGTGACGAGTGGTCCAACGAGATCATCGATGAGCCCGACGAGGCCGCGGGCATCAACGTCTCGCTGACCGAGATCGGCGGCGCGCTGGTCGCCGCGCATCAGACCGAGGGCGATCGCCTACGCGTCACCTGGCAGCTCGCAGACGGCTGGCAGTCGCAGCCGATGATAGGGCTGGCCGAGCCCGGGGGCGTCTCGCCGGTGGCGGTGCGCGGAGAAGCCGGCGAGCTGTGGATCGTGCATGGCACGGCCGGCCCGCCCAACACGAGCGACGCGGGTCTGCTGCTCACGCAGGGGCGTTTGGGCATGTTCCGCACGCGACTGATCGCCGATGACGAGTCGGGGGGCAGCAACGGCGCGGTGCGGGTCAACGGCGCGCTGGCCGTGGCCACGCGGTACTTCCGGCGCAACGCCGTCTTCGGGAACGCGGACGCGCTGCGCTACTACGACAACGCCGACGCGATCGACTTCTTTGACGCCCTCGAGTCGAGCGGGAGCGCCCAGCAGCGGCATCGCTATACCAACGTGCGCATGGCCGTCGATCGCTTCACCTTGCCGATCATCGTCGCGCTCGATGAGAGCAACCGGTTCCAAGGCGAGCGCGGCACCGCGTTTACCTGCACTTGGCGCCCGCTCGACACCGACGCCGACGCGATCCCCGACGACGCCGAAGGGCGGTTTGGCACCGATCCCGAGAACCCCGACACCGATGGCGACGGGCGGCTGGACGGCATCGAAGTGCTGGTGCACGGCACCGACCCGCTCATCGTAGATCCCGTGCCGCCCGACATGGGGGTCGAGCCTGACCTGGGCATCGCAGACTTCGGCATCGTCGACTTCGACGCCGCGGTCGACGCGGGCGACGCGGGCGCGGGTGAAGACGACGCTGCGGTGGCGCTCGACGGCGGCGCATTTGATGGGGGCGTCGTGGCCGACATGGGCGGTGCAGACGCGAGCGCGACCGACCAGGGCGCTGATGATCGCGGGCTGAGTGACCAGGGCGCCGGCGACCGGGGCGGCGCAGGCGACGTCGGGACCGCCGATCGAGGCCTCACCGTCACCGATGACGGGGTCGCCGCCCAGGACGCCGCGGCGGTTGGCTTCGAACCCATCCAGCCACCGCGCATCGACGCGGGCAATCCTCAAACGGGCGGAGGCGGTGGGGGTGGCTGCGTGCAAGGCCCGACCGGCGCCCCAGCGTCGAGCGCGATCTGCGCGCTGTTTGCTTTGGCGCTGTTTACCCGGCGTCGCCGCGCGGTCTAGCCGCTCCCCAGCCGCGCCCAGGCCCTGATTGGGGTCAATTCACCAACGATCTCGCGGCCTGGGTCGAGGGCTTGTATAGTCATCGCGGTTTACCGCGAAGAGGTGTGCATGGACGGCGTCGTCGTCTGTCGAATCTGTGGACAAGCGTGGACCGGCGCTCAACCGGGCGGCCGGTGCCCCAACGGCGACGGCGGCGTGCTCGTGGGGCAGCCCGTCCACGAGAAGTTCTATAATGACTCGGCCATCGGCTACGCCATCGCGGGCAAGTACGCGGTCATCGACAAGCTCGGTGAAGGCGGCTTTGGCTCGGTCTATCGCGCCATCCAAGAGCCCGTTGGGCGCACGGTCGCCGTCAAGGTCATCGCCTCGGGCGAGGCCAGCGACGAAGAGCTGCGGGGGCGCTTCTTCCGCGAAGCGCGGGTCGTCTCGCGCCTGAGCAACCGCGCCACCGTGACGCTGCATGACTACGGCCAGGACGACGACGGCACGTTGTTCATGGTCTTCGAGTACATCGCCGGCCAGGTGCTGGCCGACCTCGTCGCAGACAATCCCAACGGCATGCCCGCGCAGCAAGCGGTCGACATCGTGCTGCAGGTGCTCGGCGCCCTCGCCGAGGCCCACGCCATTGGTCTGGTGCATCGCGATCTCAAGCCCGGCAACATCATGGTGACCACCGACGCGCGGGGCACCCAAGAGGTCAAGGTCCTCGACTTCGGCATCGCCAAGCTGCAAGAGCCCGACGACCTCGACGACGTGCGCACCCGCGAAGGGGTCGTGCTGGGCACGCCGCGCTACATGTCGCCCGAGCAGAGCCAGGACGCGGTGCTCGATGGGCGCAGCGACCTGTACGCGATGGGCGTCATTCTCTACGAGCTGCTGTCGGGATACCCGCCGTTTACGGGCGCGGTGCCCTTCGACATCCTGCTGGCCCACATTCAAAAGCCGGTGCCGCCGCTCAACTCGTCACTGCAGGTGCCCGCGGCGCTTGAAGCCGTGGTGCGTACGGTGCTCTCCAAGACCCCTGACGGTCGCTATGCGAGCGCCGAGGCGATGATCGAGGCGCTGAAGACGGCGATGGGTCCGCCCAGCGGGAGCATGCCGGGCGTCTCCTCAGTGAATGTGCCCGTCGCGCAGTTCACGCCGCAGACGATGGTCGATGGACCGGCGGTCGACGCGTACCCGTCCTTTGGGGGCGCGACGGCGCCCAACGACATCGTCACGGGCGATGTGCTGCCCCCCAAGTCCGGCAAGTCCGGCCTGCTCATCACGCTGTTGGTGCTGGCGCTCGCGGGCGGTGGATTCGCGGGTTGGTACTTCTTGTTGCGCCCGCCCGCCGTCGCCCCCGCGCCGGCCAAGCCGCCCGTGCCCGACGGGCCGCCGGTCACGGTGAGCTTCGGCAAGACGACGATGGAGCCTGCCAAGGCCTGCGCGCAGGCCATCAAGCTGGCCAAGGCCGGGCACATGGAAGACGCCGGGTTGGCGCTGAAGGGCAAGCTGAGCCTGGCATCCAACGTCGACGCGATCTTGGCGTATGCGGCCACTCAGCCCGATCTGGCCGAGGTGCTGGTGCAGCCCGCGCTGGCCGAGTTCGTCACCCCGTAGCGGGGCGGGTGAATTTTCGGTAATTCGCAGACCTTCGCGACGGCTGGCGTGATCATTCATCTCATCGTACTGTGCTGTATTCTTTCGGGAATCGCCTTTATCAAGCTGCAAAAGTTACGGCGAGAAGGGACGTCGCCGTAGCCGCCCGCAGTCGACTCGTAGGCGTGCCCCCCCAGAAGCGGCGCGCGCGACTCCGAGTTCAGCGCAGCTTTGAGTCTGGCAGTCCGGCATCTGCCCCCGGTATGCGCCGGCTCTACGCCGCATACCGGTGGCCCGAGAAGGCGCGTTCGAGGACGGCGTCAACCCGGGCGATGGCTGCTTGGTCGTCCTCGGCAGGATCAGCCGCGGCGGCGAGCGAGAGCATGTCCTTGGCGTCGAGGACCGAGCGGTCGACCAGGCGGGCTGCACCGCAGCCGCGCTCGAACAGCGCGAGGTCGGCGCTCGTGTTGGCGAACGCCGCGACCAGGTACCCCGCGTCTGGACGAATCATGCCTGCGCCTCGAAGCAGAACATCGGCGCGCAGGCTGACGACGCGCCGCGCCTTCCTGAGCCGCGCGGCCCTTGAATGCACGCCACCGACGGGGTAGCTGCACAGACTCCGGCCTTGCATGTTCTTGAGGTCTATCAAGCCCAGGGGTCCGTCCATCCGGGCGATCGCGAGCGCGGCGAAGTGGTCGGCCGCGAGATCGAGGTCGAGGATGTCTTCCTCGTTGATGGTCCGCAGAGCCTTTACGACGGCATAGTCTCCAATGCCCTGCGGAATATGGGCGAGCTCATGCAGCACGTACATCGCCGCTTCTGTCTGCGCCTGATCGTCTGTCTTCGCTGTTCGTGCGATGCAATCGAAGCAGCGTTGTTCGACGCGCACCTCGCCGTCGAAGACGCGCACTTTATCGTCGTTTGAAAGAGGGGCGGGCCGGACGCGGGTGGCGCCATTGAGCACCGGACCCAGCGCGATGCCGAAGAGCCTCTCGGGGAGAACGCGGAGCGCTTCGCTCGATGCTCTCGCCATGCGTTGGATTCGACGTGCATCAGGGGTTCTTGAAGCCGCACTCATGGAGCGCCGGTCGGTGATCTGCGCCAGCTTTTGTACGCTTGCCAAGATACTGTGGGTGCCTTCGGCGCTCATTTTCGTCTCCTCTGCCGCTGACTGTTGTCGCGTTCGCAGCAGGAAAAGAGACGCCGGTTGGAAGGTCGACCGGACAGCAAGGTGGGGTTTTGTAGTGGGGATTTGTGAGAGTCGGAGCTCGTCAGCGGTCACGTGGCGCGCGTGCAGCGACGCCCTTTGACACACTGCGTCGACGCGAAAGGCGGCGCGCCGCCCGTTGTCGATCGTCTGCGGCGTCCGACTACGCGGCGTCTGGTTCGGCCGCGTCGTCGACGTCTGATGCCGCAGTCTGCGACCCACCCATGATCGCCATCCCCAGGGCATAGACCACCAGCGGCACGATCATGCCGGGCATCACCTTGAAGACCGAATCGGGGTAGGGCCAGAACACCACCGTGGCGATGCCGCTGGCCATCATCACCAGCGTGAGCGCGGTGGGCAGCGGGCGGCCCGCGAGGCGCAGCACGAGCACGGGCCCCAGCGCGGCGCCGAGCACCGACCAGGCGAGCAGCACCAGCGAGAAGACCCCCGATGACGCCGTCAGGGCGATGAACAGGGCCAGCCCAGCGACGCCCAAGGTGGCGATCTTCGAGGCGCCATACGAGTGCGACCAGCGCGGCATGATGTCCTGCGTGACCGCCGCCGAGCACGACAGAATCTGTGAGTCAGCAGTGCTCATGGTCGCGGAGAACAAACCCGCGAGCATCACACCGATGAGCAGCGCCGGCAGCAGCTCGACCGTCAGCAACGGCAGCGCGCTCTCGGTGGCGGTGGACAGCGCTGCGCCGGTCAGCCCCGCGCCCAGGTCGGGCATGATCACCCGCGCGTACAGCCCGACGGCCATCGCTGCGGCGCTGAAGGCGGTGTAGAAGCTGAAGTAGATGATCCGCGCCTTGTTGATGGAGTCGCTGCTGTCGATGGCCATGAAGCGCACCAGAATATGTGGCTGGCCGATGGTCGCGACCCCGGCGAAGACGAAGCCGATCACATAGAGCCCCAAGCCAAAGGCGAGCCCATTGGGGACAGGGTCGACCAGCGCCGGATCGATCGCGGCGAGGGCGTCCATCAAGGCGCCGGGCCCGCCCGCGGTCATCACGCAATACCCCACCAGGACCGCCATGGAGACCATCATGACGATGGACTGGGCTGCGTCCGTCCAGATGGACGCGCGGATGCCACCCGACAAGCAGTACACGGCCACGATGATCACGCCGAGCACCGAACCCAGCCAGATGGGCCAGTCGAAGAGGGCATGCAGAGTGGTGCTGCCGGCCTTGAGTTGGGCCGCTGCGTACCCGCCCAAGAAGAGCAAGGTGAGCAGGCCCGCCGCGATGGCGATCGGCCGATTGACCTTGCCCTTCTGGTTCGTGGCGAGCAGCGCCGGCACCGACGACGCGCCCACCGCTTCGCTCTGGTCGCGCACGCGCTTGTGCACCCAGAACCAGGTGAGCAGATCGCCGAGGATCCAGCCGAACGTGATCCACACCGCCTCAACGCCGCTGCGGAAGGTGAAGCCGATCAGCCCGATGAACATGTAGCCGCTGTTGTTGGTGGACACCGCCGAGAGGGCGATGAGCCAGGGGTTCACGTCGCGGCTGGCGACCAGGTAGTCCTCGGGCGACTCACTCTTATGCCGCGAGGAGAGGATGCCAATGCCCGTGAACAGGAGCAGAAAGAAGCCGAAGCTGGAGAAGATGATCAGGTCGTGCATGCGTCCTTTGTGACCGGTGGGCAGATCAGCGCGGATGGGCCAGGAGAGTGACTGGGCGACGGGTGGTCAGGCGACAGGTGACTGGGCGACGGGTGACTGAGCGACGGATAACTGGGCGACGGGTGGTCAGGCGGATGGCTGGGTGGTGATCAGGCCGGGCGATGGGCCGAGCGTAGACCGCGCAGAAAGCCCGTGGCCAAGCGGCCGAGGTGCGGGGCGTGGTAGCCGCCTTCTTGCACGACGACCGTGGGCAGGTTCAGCTGCCCGAAGCGCTCGCCGATGATCGGGTAGGCGTCCATCGGGATGGTGAAGTCACCCACCGGATCAAGCACGTACGTGTCGAAGCCGGCGGCGATGACCAAGAAATCGGGGTCGAACCGGCGCACGACGG